>NZ_CAWVCU010000066.1:0-29615 GCF_963927765.1 uncultured Agathobaculum sp.
CCCATTCCGAACACAGTAGTTAAGCTCGTTTACGGTGACAATACTTGGCTGGCGACGGCCCGGGAAGATAACTCGACGCGCACATTAGAACGCCGGTTCTTTTGAACCGGCGTTTATTTTTCGTTAAGATTCCGTGTATTTCCCTAAATCGGCCGATTTGTATGGTATAATAAATTAGTTTCAGCTTAAGGGGAAATGCAATGAACAAGATTTTAAAGGAAAAAAGTATTGAGGCGTTATCGTCTGTTTTGCCGATTACGTTAATTGTCCTGCTGCTAAGTATCACCATTACGCCCATGCCTGTTGGAACGTTGGTGTTGTATTTGGTTGGTGCAGTGTTGTTGATCGTTGGGATGGCGTTCTTCTCGCTCGGTACCGACGTTTCTATGACACCGATGGGAGAGGGGATCGGCGCGCAATTGCCGCGCACCAAAAATCTGCTTTCCATTGTTGGCATTACATTTATTATCGGTATCTTGATTACTATCGCAGAACCCGATTTGCAGGTTTTAGCAGGTCAGGTTCCGTCAATTCCGAATGCGGTATTGATCTGGACGGTTGCTGTTGGTGTAGGCCTGTTTTTTGTACTGGCAATGCTGCGCACCCTGTTCAAAATTCGATTGGCAAGCTTGCTGATTTTGTTTTACATTGGCGTTTTGGTTTTATCTGCGTTTGTGCCCAATGAATTTGTCGCGGTGGCGTTTGATTCCGGCGGTGTGACAACCGGGCCAATCACCGTGCCGTTTATTATGGCGTTGGGTATTGGCCTTGCCTCCATTCGAGGCGACCGGGACGCGCAGGATGACAGCTTTGGTTTGGTAGCCCTGTGCAGCATCGGTCCGATTTTAGCCGTACTGCTGCTCGGCATATTTTATAAAGGCGGTGATCCGGGTTACACTGCCGTTACTGTGCCGGAGGTGGAGGATACTAAGCAGGTGGCAATGCTGTTTGCCCACAATCTGCCAGAGTATGTGCAGGAGGTTTTATCCGCCCTGCTTCCGATCATTCTGTTCTGCGCAGTTTTCCAGTTGGTGTTTCGGCGCTTTCATCGGATGCAGTTGAAAAAAATCGGGATTGGCTTCGGATATACCTTTTTGGGCCTTTCGTTGTTTCTGACCGGTGTGAACGTTGGCTTTATGCCGGTTGGTCAATTTTTGGGAGAGCAATTGGCGCAGAGCGGGCATAGTTGGCTTTTGGTGCCGCTTGGCATGCTGATCGGATATTTCTTGGTCACAGCGGAACCGGCTGTGCATGTACTGAACCGTCAGGTAGAGAATATTACCAACGGCGGTGTTTCACAGCGTGCCATGATGCATAGCCTGTCGATTGGCGTGGCATGCTCGGTTGGGCTTTCCATGCTGCGCGTGCTGACAGGGATTTCTATCTATTGGATGGTCATTCCCGGCTATCTGTTGGCGCTGGGGCTCACGTTTTTCGTGCCCAAAATTTTTACCGGCATTGCGTTCGACTCCGGCGGTGTTGCGTCCGGTCCGATGACATCCACATTTCTTCTGCCGTTTGCAATGGGCGCATGCGAGGCTTTGGGCGGCAATGTGCTCACTGATGCTTTCGGCATTGTTGCAATGGTTGCAATGACGCCGCTGTTGACCATACAGATCCTTGGCTTGTGGTACCAGCGGAAAGTACGCAAGATGGATGATACAGTGCAATCCGTTGCGGAGGAAGAGGAAGAAATTATTGTTTTGGAAGAGGAGGACCGGCATGAGTGAGTATCAGCCCCAGATGGCGGCGCGCAGTGCGGTGGAGCTGCTGGTATCTGTGGTCGATGTGCCGCAGAGCGAGAAGGTGCTTCGCCTGTATCGGGATACCCATGTGCTCGTGGATTTGGTTTGCATGGCACACGGAACAGCAAAGACAGAAATGCTGGATTTGCTGGGCATAGGTGAAACAGCAAAGGCAATCGTCCTCTGTTTGACCGATCAGGAGCGCGCGCGTTTGCTGCTGGATAGGTTGGGGCATGGTTTGCAAATGCGTTATCCAGGCAAGGGAATTGCCTTTACCGTTCCGATCAACGGGATCGGTGTGCGGTGGCATCGACTGTTGACGCAAATGGAAGTGGAAAGTGAGGGGGCGGAGAGCATGAGCAAGTCAGAACGGGCCTGTGGTTTAGATGCAGTTGTTGTTGTCATGGAGCGGGGCTATACCAACGTGGCCATGGATGCGGCACGCAAGGCAGGCGCACGGGGAGGAACGGTGATTGCTGCGCGCGGCATCGCAGAGGACGAAGTGAAACGATTTTTTGGCATCGAGATACAGGCGGAAAAGGAAATCGTGTTCTTGATTGTGCGTAGCGAGGAGCGGCAGGAAGTGATGACCGCACTGATGAAAGCGGTCGGCATGAACACACGCAGTCATGGACTCGTGCTTTCGGTTCCGCTGTCGAGTGCAATCGGTTTGGCGGACTGAGCGGGTAACAGTAGAGCAGGAAGGTCGCAGCAATGCTGTGGCCTTTTTGTTTCCAGCAGCGCGGAGCGTCGGGAGGCCGGAAGCTGACATACTATATCTTGTATTGTGGTCAAGATAAGCCATAGTACGTTTTCCACAGATGTCAACAGGATAGGCACAGGCTTTTCCACAGGCAATCTGTTATCCACAAAGCCTTTTCCACATTGTCCACAGTAGAAAAAAACAAAATTTCAGAGAAACCAACAAGAAAAATATTGAGATTACTACAATTCTTCCAAAAAGCCTGATTCCCCTTGACATGCCGTTGCGGGAGCGGTAAAATATATAGCACAGGCACAAGATATGGTGCGAAAATGGAGAACAATCTACGAAATTTTGTGATCGCCGCAAGGCGGTTTTTGTATGAGAGAGGGAAACGGACTTATGATTCAGCAGATTCTCAAACGCGACGGACGAAAGGCCCCCTTTGAGATTGACAAGATTGCCAATGCGATTTTCCGGGCGGCGCAAGCCTCCGGCGGGCAGGATTTCGAGATGGCGCGCGGTCTGGCTGAGCAAGTGGAAAAGATGCTCGAAGCCAATGTGGGAGAGCAGATCCCTACGGTGGAGCAGATACAAGATACAGTAGAAAAGGTTTTGATCGAAAGCGGACATGCCCGCACGGCAAAGAAGTATATCCTGTATCGAAACGAGCGTACCCGTGCGCGCGAAATGAACACCAAACTGATGAAGGTGTATGAGGATCTGACCTTTCAGTCCTCGCTGGAAAACGACGTAAAACGCGAAAACGCGAACATTGACGGCGATACGGCGATGGGCACTATGCTCAAGTATGGCTCGGAGGGCGCAAAGCAGTTTTACGAAATGTTTATCCTCGATCCGGCGCATGCGACGGCGCACCGAGAAGGCGATATCCATATCCACGATTTGGATTTTCTGACGCTGACGACAACCTGCTGCCAGATTGATTTGCTCAAGCTGTTTGACGGCGGATTTTCCACCGGTCACGGTTTCCTGCGTGAGCCGAATGATATCCGCTCGTATGCGGCGCTGGCGTGCATTGCCATTCAGTCCAACCAGAACGACCAGCACGGCGGCCAGTCGGTGCCAAATTTCGATTATTCGATGGCGCCCGGCATCCGCAAGACCTTCCGCAAGCTGTTCCGCAGCAACCTCGCCAAGGCGCTCGAGGTGTTTGGCGCGGACGAGAATAACGAAGTAGACGCGCAGGCGCTGACCGAGCGGGTCGAGCAGCAGACTGGCAAATGGGCTTGTCTTGCGGGCGACAATGGGTATGACGAAGCGATGGCGGCGGCGCTCAGCGAAACGCTCGACGAGCAGACGGTGCAGAAATGCATGCGCTTTGCCCGCAAGTATGCGGACAAGGAAACGCGCAAGAGCGCGTATCAGGCGATGGAGGCGCTGGTCCATAATCTGAACACCATGCATTCGCGTGCTGGTGCGCAGATCCCGTTCTCTTCGCTCAACTATGGCACGGACACCTCGCCCGAAGGGCGTCTGGTGATCGAGCAGTTGTTGCTCGCAACCGAGGCCGGTCTGGGCAACGGAGAAACGCCGATTTTCCCCATTCATATTTTCAAGGTCAAGGAAGGCGTCAACTATAACGAGGGCGAGCCGAACTACGACCTGTTCAAGCTGGCTTGCCGCGTATCGGCCAAGCGGATGTTCCCGAACTTCTCTTTCCTCGATGCGCCGTTTAACAAGCAGTATTATAAGCCCGGCCATCCGGAAACCGAATGCGCTTATATGGGCTGCCGCACGCGCGTGATCGGCAACCACTATGACCCGACCCGCGAGATCGTCAACGGCCGCGGCAACCTGTCGTTTACCTCGATCAATCTGCCGCGCATTGCGATTCGCAGCCACGGCGATATCGACTGGTTCTTCGAGGACCTCGACCGCAAAATTGATTTGGTGATCGACCAGCTGTTGGCGCGATTCCGTATTCAGTCGGCTAAGAAGGTGCGCAATTATCCGTTCCTGATGGGCGAGGGCGTCTGGATTGATTCGGACAAGCTCGGCCCGGATGATCCGGTGGGTGATGTACTCAAGCATGGTACGCTGACGCTGGGCTTTATTGGCCTTGCGGAGACGCTCAAAGCATTGATCGGCAAGCATCACGGCGAAAGCGAAGAAGCGCAGAACCTCGGTCTGGAGATCGTGGGACATATGCGGGAGCGTATGGATCAGGCGAGTGAGAAATACGGCCTGAACTTCTCACTGATTGCGACCCCGGCGGAAGGCTTGTCCGGCCGCTTTGTCAAGATCGACCGGGAAAAATACGGACGCATCGAAGGTGTCACCGACCGGGACTACTATACCAACTCTTTCCATGTCCCGGTGTACTATCCGATTTCCGCGTTTGACAAAATCATGCGCGAAGCGCCGTATCATGAATTGACCAATGGCGGACATATCAGCTATATCGAACTGGATGGTGACCCGACGCAGAATCTGGAAGCGTTTGAGGCTGTTGTCCGTGCGATGAAGGAAGCCGGCATCGGCTATGGTGCGATCAATCATCCGATCGACCGCGATCCGGTTTGCGGCTACACCGGTATCATTGGAGAGACCTGCCCGCGCTGCGGACGGCATGAGGGCGAAGGCGTGCCGCTTTCCAAGCTGCAAAAGCTGGGACTTTATAAGCATTTGAACAGTATGACGCTGGGCTATCACGGCGATCCTGCCGAAGAAGCCGACCGTCTGCCTAATACATTGCAGGTTGTCAAGGATTAAGAAAGGAAGCGTTATCATCATGGAGAAAAAGGAAATGCAGGAGCAGTTGATTGGCGAGGGCGTAGGCTTTGAGCGCATCCGGCGTATTACGGGTTATCTGGTTGGTACGCTGGATCGTTTCAATAACGCAAAGCGCGCGGAGGAGCATGACCGCGTCAAGCACACGGTATCCTGCTGCTCGATGGAAGAGGAGCATACTGCGTGATGGAAGGCACCATACGCATTGCGGGTACGGTCGGGGAGTCCATTGTGGACGGCCCCGGCTTCCGCTATACGCTGTTCACACAGGGCTGCCCGCACCATTGTCCCGGCTGCCATAATCCGCAGACACACGATTTTGCAGGCGGCAAAGAGATGGACTTGGATACGCTGCTGCGCGATATGTGCCGCAATCCTTTGGTCAAGGGTGTGACCTTTTCGGGCGGCGAGCCGTTTTGCCAGCCGCAGCCGTTGTATGAATTGGCAGTGGAACTCAAGGCAAAGGGCAAGCATCTAATGGCGTATTCCGGCTATACGTTTGAGCAGCTGCTGGAGTTACCCGATCCGTTTGTGAAAAAGCTGCTGGGGCAGCTGGATTTGTTGGTGGATGGGCCGTTTATTGAGGCAGAGCGCAATCTGGAACTGCGTTTCCGAGGCAGCGCGAACCAGCGTGTGCTGGATGTGCCTGCTTCGCTGGCGGCAAATGCGCCCGTATGGGCAGAGCAGTACCGATAAGGTAAACTGGAACGGAAAGGCTGCTGCAGAGCGGCCTTTTTTCCTGTTTTGTGAAGCAAAAGAAGGGAGGAATACCCCATGCATGATGAATTGACCGCACAGGATATTGCAATGATGCAGAAGGAGCTCGATCACCGTAAGCTGGAATTGATGCCCGAACTGATCGAGGAGGTCAAGCGCACGCGGGCATTCGGTGACTTGAGCGAGAATTTCGAGTATAAAGCAGCCAAGCAGGCGCAGAACCGCAACCGCAGCCGCATCCGATATTTGGAGCGTATGATTAAGTCGGCGCGCGTGATTGAGGATAAAGCCGCAGCAGACGAGGTTGGCTTGTTCGACAAGGTGGAACTGTATTTCGAGGAAGACGAGGAAACCGAGACGATACAGGTGGTCACGACCGTGCGCTGCGATCCGCTGCAGGGACGCATCAGCCGCGAAGCGCCGCTGGGCAAAGCGGTGCTGGGAAAAAAGCAGGGAGACCGTGTTTCGGTGACTACTGAGGACGGGGACAGCTATACCGTGGTGATTCGCTCAATCTGCAAGCAGGCAGACGACGGGACTGGTGCAATCCTGTAAATATAAAACAGCAGCCGATGGGTTAAATCGGCTGCTGTTTTTTGATTGAAAACGGATTATTTTGCGGTTTCTTCGACTTCGGCCGACTGTCCGGGTTCTTCATCGGGTTCAGCGAAAAACGCGGCGCGCTCGACGGCGCACACAACATGCGGCAGCTCCTTACCGCGATACTGCTTGGTGAGTTGCCCGACCGGTTTCATGCCGCAGGCTGCTGCAACATGCAGGGACGCGATATTATCCGGACGGATCAAGGCAAGTGCGCGCGGCACATCCAGTTTTTTAAACGCAAAGGTAAGGGATGCGCGGGCGCATTCAGTTCCGTAGCCTTGTCCCCAAAGGTCGCGGCGCACGATGTAGCCCAGTCCGATTGCGGTGGTCTCCGCGTCGAGACGTTCTGTGAGCGGTCCGGCCAATGCAATCAGTTCACCGGTTTCCCGATCCAGACCGGCAAAATAGCCGTATCCATCCTCGTGATAGCGGCGCAGCATGTCTGCGATCCAGTCGACCACCTCTTCGTAGGAAAAGCCGTGCTCCCATGCGTACATAGTTTCCGCATCCTGTAAAATCGGGGCAACAAGGGAAAAGTCATCCGCCCGCAGGCGGCGAAAACGCAGACGCTCGGATTCCATTTCGTAATGCTGTAATTCCATTAGATTGCTCCTGTAAAAACGGTGCAGCGTGACGCCGCACCGTTTTTGATACGAATTGGTTTACTTGGTGCCGAAGATACGGTCGCCGGCATCGCCCAAACCGGGGACGATATAGCCGTGGTCATTGAGCTTTTTGTCAATGGCAGCTACAAAAATCTCTACATCCGGGTGGGATTTCTGAACGGCTTCAATGCCTTCCGGTGCTGCGATCAGGTTCATCAGCTTGATGTGCTTGACGCCGCGGCGCTTGAGGCCGTCGATAGCGGCGATGGCAGAGCCGCCGGTTGCCAGCATTGGGTCGAGCAACAGCACGTCGCGGTCCTCAATATCGTTCGGCAGCTTGCAGTAATATTCGATCGGCTGCAGGGAATCCGGGTCACGGTACAGGCCGATATGGCCGACCTTGGCAGCCGGAATCATTTCCAGCATGCCTTCCACCATGCCGAGACCGGCACGCAGAATGGGAACCAGTGCAATCTTTTTGCCGGAGATGACCTGCACACGCGCCTCTCCAAGCGGGGTTTCAATTGTGATTTCCTTGAGCGGCAGGTCGCGGGTCGCCTCGTAGCACATCAGCATGGCGATTTCGCGGGTCGCTTCGCGGAACTCCTTTACGCCGGTGGTTTTATCGCGCATCAGGCTGAGCTTATGCTTGATCAGCGGGTGATCCATTTCGTGAACGGTAGCCATAGTCGTTTTTCTCCTTTAATGTAGATTCGATGCATCGCCGGAAAGCCGTTTCATACGTTCGCGTTCGGCCTGCGGACGGCGCAGGTAAAAGGCGTCCAGCTCTTGGGGGGAGCAGGTTTTACCTGCCTGTAATAACGGCAGGGCAGCGGCAGCAACACCGTAGCCGGTGGGATAACGCAGCTCGGGCGGTGCGAGACGCAGGCCGGTACATTTTTCCCTAAGGGTATTATAACATAGTTCGGCCCCGTCTCCAACCAGAAAATACGCTGTATCGCCGATTTCTTCGGCAAGGTCGGTCAGTTTGACAGCACCGTCCTCGCACAAGCGTTTGGGCTGGTTACTTTCGATGGTGAAAAGTGCATTATAAACTTGTCCTGCGCGCGCGTCCATCACGCAGCACAGGCGACCCGGGAGCGCATGCGCACCGTATGCCATCGCTTCGAGCGTAGATACCCCGATGCACGGCTTGTCCGCACCAAGCGCCAGTCCCTTGACCGTCGCTACACCGATACGCACACCGGTGAACGAACCAGGCCCGTGTGCAACGGCAATGGCATTGACTTCGTCCAGTGTGATACCGCAGTTTTGCAGCAGACTTTCGGCCATCGGCAGCAAAGTGCGCGAATGGGTTAGGCCGCAGTTTTGAAAAGACTGTGCGATCAGTTTTTCGTCCTCGGTCAGCGCGACTGAGGCGCTGACGGCGGAGGATTCCAGTGCAAGGATTTTCATGCGCACACCTCCCCAGTGGTGACGCGTCGGTCATCTGGTGCATCACCATACGCAATGTGAACAGTCTTGTATTGCGGCGGCAGGATATCCGCCGCGTTTTCGCTCCATTCGATCAAAACGATGCGGCTGCCGTCCAGATATTCCTCAAAGCCGATTTCAAACAGCGCCTCGCTGTCCAGAATGCGGTACAGGTCAAAATGCGCCACACGACCGCCGGGCGCATCGTATTCGTTGGCAATGGCAAAGGTTGGGCTGGTGACCCGTCCCTGATAGCCAAGGCCGCGCAGCACGCCGCGGGTAAACGCGGTTTTGCCTGCGCCGAGATCGCCGGAGAAGGCGACCACGTCGCCCCGCCGTAACGACGCGGCATATTCTGCGCCCAAGGCTTCGGTTTCCTCGGGCGAGTGGGTGATATATTCCATTTGAACACCTTTTCTTGTGAATTCTGGCTTTATCATATCACGGAAGTAGACAAATAGCAAGGTGCATGCTCAGGGCTGTGTGTCGGCAGTTAATGCTTTGATGACCTCTCCTGCGAGGATCATGCCGGCAACCGGCGGCACAAAAGATACGCTGCCGGGAACGGCGCGGCCCGCGGTGCCTTTTTGCTCGTCCGAAGGCAGGGGCGTGCGCGGCTCTTCCTTGGAGTAAACCACCTTAAGGCGGCGGATGCGGCGCTTTTTACACTCGAGACGGATGACACGCGCGAGCGGGCAGACTGACGTCTTATAAATATCTGCGACCTCGAAGCGGGTCGGGTCAAGCTTGTTGCCCGTGCCCATCGAGCAGATGAGCGGCACGCCCAGACGGTCACACTCGCTGATTAAGTGCAGCTTTGCGGTGACCGTGTCGATGGCGTCGATCACATAGTCAAACTGTGATAGGTCGAGCGTGTTGTCCGGGGTGTAAAACTGTTGCAGCGCGTGCACCGTGCAGCGCGGGTTGATATCCGCGATGCGTGCGCGCATGACTTCCACCTTCGCTTGTCCGGTGGTTGAAGCAAGTGCGATCAATTGGCGGTTGCGGTTGGTCAGGGAAACGGTGTCGTTGTCGATCAGGGTCAGTTCTCCGACACCGGCGCGGGCCAAAGCCTCACATGCAAACGACCCAACGCCGCCGATGCCGAACACCGCAACGTGCGAGGAAGCCAGTTTTTGCAGCGCGCTTGCGCCAAGCAGCAGTTCTTCGCGGGAAAATTCATGCAGCATGTTGAAAACCTCTCTATTTGGTATGAAAAGAGTATACCATAGGGTGTATGTGTGAGCAAGCGGAAGAGAATGGGGAAAAAGAAAACGCCTGTCTATGACAGGCGTTTTCTTTTTGGAGCGGCTGACGAGGCTCGAACTCGCTACCTCCACCTTGGCAAGGTGGCGCTCTACCAGATGAGCTACAGCCGCATATTTTATGGTGCCTCCGGGCGGAATCGAACCACCGACACGGGGATTTTCAGTCCCCTGCTCTACCGACTGAGCTACAGAGGCATTCACAGCACGAGATATAGTATAGTCGAAAAACAGCGAAATGTCAACCATAAATTTTCCTTTTTTTCATTTTGTTGCGGAAGAGGGTGAGAGCATGCTATGATAGACGAAGCGAAAGGAGCGTGTACCATGCGCATTTGGACGGGCCGTGCGGCAAGCGGCAAAACAACGGCGATTCTGCGGGAGATTGCGGAAGCCTGCCGAAAAGGTGAGGGGAAACAGGTTCTTCTGGTTCCGGAACTGAACTCACATCAGATGGAGCGTCGGCTGGCTGAAGCCACCGAAAACCATGGCGCGCGCACAGCCGAGGTGCTGACGTTTTCGCGTCTGGCCGACCGCGTTTTTGCCGAGGTCGGCGGGCTGGCGCAGCAGATGCTGACTCCTGCGGGACAGCTGCTGACGTTGCAGGAAGCGGCGCGCCGCGTGCAGGGCGGTCTTTCCGTTTGGGGTGGTTTGGCAGACAAACCGGAGCTGCTGCGTGAGACATTGCAACTGGTGGATGAGTGTAAGACCTGCGCGGTTTCGCCGGAAATGCTGTTTGATGCCGCGCAGGAGAGCGAGGATGCTGCGCTTTCTGCCAAGCTGTCCGATTTGGCACAGCTGCTGACCGCGTATGAGCGTCTTTGCGAGCAGTCGCTGCCCGACCCGCGCGACCGCTTGACCCACCTGCGCGATCGACTGCCCGAAAGCCATGTGCTCGCGGGCGCGCAGGTCTATCTGGATGGGTTCCTTGGCTTTACCGTGCAGGAATTAGCTGTTGTAGAAGCCATGCTGGCGGCTGGCGTGCCGCTGTCGGCGGCAGTCACCTGCGATCTGTCGCAGCCGGAAATTTTCGTGACCGGCTGCAAGACGGTCAAAACGCTGACCCGCATGGCAAAGCGGCATAATCAACAGGTGGAGCGGATCGAACTGGGCGCCAGCAAATTGTCCCGTCCGGCGGGATTGGCTGCTGTGGAATCGGAAAGCCTGCTGCCGGTGCGAGGTGTGCAGGAAGAGGCGAGTGAGGGCGTGCGCCTGTATGCGGCGGCGTCGCCCTTTGACGAGTGCGAGCACGCAGCGGCCTATATTCGCCGCAAGGTGCGCGACGAAGGCGCGCGCTACCGGGATTTCGTGATTGCGGCGCGGGACATTGAGCCGTACAGTGCAGCCTTGTCCATGGCAATGGCGCGGTACGATGTGCCGGTCTTTCTAGCGGAAAAGCCCGACCTGCTTTCCCGTCCGCCTATGGAACTGGTGGTGGGCGCGCTCGAAGCGGTGCGCACGGGCTTTCGGTATGAGGAGATGTTCAGCTGCCTCAAAACCGGACTGACCAGCCTGACGCGTGATGAGGTGGACCGGTTGGAAAACTATGTGCTGACATGGAACATCCGTGGCGGCGCGTGGGAACGCGACTGGACCGAGCATCCGGACGGCTACGGTTTGCCCATTGACGAGCGTGTGCGTGTCGTACTGTCTGAACTGAATGCATTGCGCGCGCGGGCGATTACGCCGTTTACCGACTTGCGCGAGCGTTTGAAAGGGGAAAATTCCGCCGCCGACTGCGTGCGGGCGTTGTATGATTTTCTGATTGCGGTGGATGCGCCGCAGCGCATGGCAGACCGTGCCGCAGCCCATGAACAGGCGGGGCGGTTGCAGCTGGCGGATGAGTACCGGCAGTTGTGGGAGATATTGGTTTCGGCCATGGAACAGTTTGCATGGGTGTGCGGCGAGACGATGCTCACCGCCGAACGGTTTGCGCAGTTGTTCCGATTGGTGCTGGGGGAATATGACGTTGGTTCGATCCCGGTTTCGCTTGACCGCGTCACCTGCGGCAATATCGAGCGTGTGTGCGGCGAAAACGTCAAATATGTGATTCTGCTCGGCGTAAACGATGGGTTGATTCCCAAAACAACGGCTTCGACTTCGCTGCTGAGCGATATGGATCGGGACAAGCTGGATGCGCTGGGCGTAGAACTCAAGGCCTATGGTGCGGAACGGCTGCTCATGGAGCAGGAAACACTGTATCGGGCGTTGGCGTGTCCGTCGGATGAGCTGCTGCTGTCTTATCACACAGCGGACGCTGCTGGTGGAGAAACGCGATCTTCGTATTTTATCGGCACGGTGCGCAATCTGCTGCCCGGTGTTCCGATGGATACGTATCAGGCGCAGTCGGTGCGAGACCGCTTGCAGGCCGAACGCCCGGCGGTCGAACTGGCATGCGCCTATTTATCGGGTGACCGTTCGCCAGCGGTGCGCGCAGCGTATGACTTTTATCAGGATGACGAGCGGGTGCACCGTGCGTCAGCGCAGCGGCGCGGACGCGGCCCGCTGGAAAACCTGCACACCATCGAGGGGTTATACGGAAAGCACCTTAACCTGACCGCGTCGCGGGTGGATACCTTTTATTCCTGCCGGTTTGCGTTTTTCATGCAGTACGGCCTCAAGGCCAAGCCGCGCAAGGTGGCGCGGTTTGATGCACTGGAAACCGGTACATTTCTGCACTATGTGCTCGAGCATGCGCTTGCCGAGCTGGGAAAAATGGAGGGAGGCGCAGCGGCTGCCGACGAGGTGACCGTTCGGCGCGTATGTCGCACGGTGGTGCGGCAGTATGTGCGTGAGGAACTTGGCGGCTTGGAAACCCGCACGGCGCGTTTCCGCTATCTGTTCGGACGGCTGGCGCACACAGCGGAGCAGATTTTGGAAAACGTACTGGAAGAGCTGCGCGTGTCCGACTTTGCACCCATTGACTATGAGGTGGATTTCTCGCGCGGGGGCGATTTGCCGCCCGTCACCTGCGAGGATGCGGAGGGCGACGTGTCGCTGTCCGGCAAGGTGGATCGCGTGGATGGCTACATCAAAAACGGGCGGCTATATCTGCGCGTGATGGATTACAAGAGCGGCAAGAAGTCGTTCTCGCTGTCGGATATCTGGTATGGGTTGAATATGCAGCTGGTGATTTATCTGTACGCCTTGCAGCAGGAGGGGCTGGAGCGCTATCGCGCGCGGCTGGAAGCCGAGTTAAATGAGATCGTGCCCGCGGGCGTGTTGTATGTGCCGGTGCGCGATGCGCTGCCGGATGCCGCGCGCGACACGGACGAAGATACGCTGCGCGCCCTGCGCGACAAGGCGCTGCGCCGCAGCGGCCTGCTGTCGGATGATATGGAACTGCTTGACGCGATGGAGCACGGGCTGGAAGGTGACGGGCGTTTTTTGCCCGTGTCGGTCAAGGTGAAAAAAGGCGAGGACGTGCCGACGCTTGCGGCCAAAAGCGCGGTGGCTGATTTGGAGAAATTCGGGCGGCTGGCGCGATACACACACAAAAAACTGCTCGAAATGGGCAAAGAGCTGCGCGCGGGCAGCGTGACGGCTGACCCGTGCAAAAAGGATAAGCAGTCAAGTTATTGCGATTGGTGCGACTTCCGTGCAGCCTGCCGTTTTGACGAAACCGCGGGGGACAAGGCGCGCTTTTTAAAGCACCTGACAGACGAAGAATTCTGGCAGCAAACAGGAGGTGAGTAATATGCCGCAGTGGACAAAAGACCAACAAACCGCAATCCAAAACCGGGGCGGCACATTGCTTGTCTCGGCGGCGGCGGGCTCGGGCAAGACTGCTGTGCTGGTCGAGCGGGTGCTTACCCGTCTGACCGATCCGAACGATCCGGTGGATATTGACCGCTTACTGCTTGTGACCTTCACCAGCGCTGCCGCCGCCGAAATGCGGGAGCGTATCGGCGCGGCACTGGCGCAGGCAGCTGCACGCGACACACAGGATACGCGCTTGCGGCGGCAGCTGTTTCTGGTGCATCGTGCGAAAATTACGACCGTGCATGCGCTGTGCCTGTCGCTGGCACGCGAGCAAGCCGCGACGCTCGGCATTGCGCCGGATTTTCGGCTGATGGACGCGCAGGAGGGGAAAATTCTGCGCGCTGAGGTGCTGGAAGAGGTGCTCGACGCAGCGTATGAGCGCGGCGACGCAGGCTTTTTGACGCTCTGCGATTTGCTGACCGCGGGGCGTGACGACAAAAAGCTGGGCGATGTGATTTTGAGCACATACGAAAAGATTCAGGCGCATCCCGATCCGCGCGCCTTTCTGGAAACGGTGCGGCAGGGATTGCATGCAGACAGTATGGACACACCGCACGCGCGTGTGCTGCTGGCACAGGCACGTGCCGCCGCCGAGCACGGCGCGGCCTTCCTGCATATGGCAGTGGATGCCGTGACCGGCATTGATGAGCTGTATGACACCTATCTGCCCGCGCTGACGAGCGACCTGAATCAAGCCGAGCGCCTGCTGGATGCGCTGCACGGCGGTGACTGGGATGCCTGCGTAGAGGCCGCGCAGTCGATCACATTTGACCGCCTGAAAGCCGCGCGCAAATTCGAGGATAAGGCGTTTCTCGAAGAGATCAAGGCAATGCGCGAGGAGTGGAAAACGGTCACCAAAACCATCCGGGAAAAGTGGCTGACGGTCACAGCGCAGGAAGCCGCTTATGACCGCGCGCTCACCGCGCCCGCACTCTCTGCGCTGATCGACATGGTAAACGCCTTTGAACAGGCGTTTTCCGATGCTAAGCGTGCGCGCAACGCGGCAGACTTTAATGATTTGGAGCATTTCGCCGTACGCTTGCTGTACGACGGGGGACAGCCTTCGACGCTCGCACGCACGCTCAGCGAGCAGTATGCCGAGATTGCGGTGGACGAATATCAGGACACCAACGCGGTGCAGGATGCGATTTTCCGTGCCCTGTCGCAGGGGGAGCGCAACCTGTTTCTGGTCGGTGACGTGAAGCAGAGCATTTACGGCTTTCGTCTGGCCGACCCGTCCATTTTCCTGCAAAAGTATCATGCCTTTGCCGATGCGGATGAGGTGCAGGACGATGCGCCGCGCCGTGTGGTACTCGGACAGAACTTTCGCTCACGCGCGGCGGTGCTGGATGCGTGCAATTATCTGTTTTCGGCGGTCATGGGCGAGACTGTGGGCGACCTTGTCTATACCGACCGCGAAGCGCTGCACCTTGGCATGGACTATCCAGATGCCGGGCATGCGCGGTACAAGAGCGAGGTCTTGCTGCTGGACGCGGCGGGACTGGGCGAGGATGAAGACGCGCCGGATAAGACTTCGTTGGAAGCGCGTTTGGTTGCGTCCCGCATCCGCGCGCTGTTGGATGAGGGATTTCCGGTTTACGATAAGGAAACAGGCGCGTTGCGGCCGGTCACGCCGGGCGATATCGTCATTTTGCTGCGTTCGCCCAAGCCGCGTGCGCAGGCGTTCATTGCGGCGCTCGAGCAGGCTGGCCTGACTGCCAGCGCGGAGGAGCGCGGCGGGCTGCTGGGGACGGCTGAGGTCGGCACGATGGTGTCGCTGCTCAGTGTCATCGATAACCCTCGGCAGGATGTCGACCTCATCGGCGTGCTGCGCTCGCCCTTGTTCGGCTTTTCCGAGCAGGAGTTGGCTGATATCCGGCTGACTGATCGCAGTATCAGCTTTTATGATGCGTTGATCACTTCGCGCGGACAGTTTGACAAAGCAGAGCTGTTTTTGCAGCAGCTGGACGATTTGCGCACGTTTGCTTGCGATCAGCCGGTATACCGCCTGCTGTGGGAGATTTACGACCGCACGGGCGCGCTCGGTTTATATGGTGCGCTGCCGAACGGCGCTCAGCGGCAGAGCAATCTGCTCGCCTTTTTCGAGCGGGCGCGTGCATTTGAAGCGCAGGGCTATCGCGGCCTGTTTGCCTTTGTGCGCTTGCTGCGCGGCATGCAGGAAACGGGCGAGGACTTTCAGACGGTCGGCGCGGAGACGACAGGCGGCGCAGTGCGCATTCTGTCCATCCACAAGTCCAAGGGACTGGAGTTCCCTGTGGTGATCGTTGCGGGCTGCGCCAGTCAGTTTAATGAGATCGACCTGCGCGAGCCGGTATTGGTGGACAAAGAGCTGGGCTTTGGCTCGAAGTGCCGTGATTTGGAACGCGGCATCCAATATGATACGATCGAGCGAACCGCGGTTGCAGTGCAGCAGCGGCGCGAGATGGTCAGCGAAGAACTGCGCGTGTTGTATGTCGCGCTGACACGCGCGCGGGAAAAGCTGATTATCACCGCGGCAAGCGGGACACTGGAAAAATCGCTGCAAAAGTGGGCGCAATGGGCGACGCTCGATACGCTCCCGCAGTATGCCATGGGTGCGGTGCGCGCGCCGCTTGCGTGGATCGTCGCGCCGCTGCTGCGGCATCCTGCATCGCGTGCATTGCGGGAAGCGTATGAGTTGGATGTACCCGAGCATGGCACGGATTGCGATGCATTCCTCCTGCGGGTGTTCCGGCCGGATGAGGTGGCGGAACCCACTTTGCCAGAGGTGCTGCGCTTTGCCGAGCAGGATACGCAAGGCTACACGGTGCAGCCGTATTTGCAGTACCCTAGCGCGTTTCTGTCCGAGCTGCCCAGCAAGCTGACCGCGACCGGTTTGGGTCGCGGCTACCGCGCCGACGAGGCGGCAGAGCAAACTCCACCGCCTCGCCGCGAGGTAAAGCTGCGCGCGCCGCTGTTTGAGCAGGGACAACGCCGTCTGACCCCGGCGGAGGTGGGTACGGCGCATCATTTGTTCATGCAGTTCTGTGATTTTGACGCTGCTGCCGCGTCCGGAGGCGTGGAGCGTGAACGGCAGCGTATGGAACAGGCTCGCTTGCTTTCACCAGAGCAGGCGGCAGCGATCGACCCGGGCAAGATCGAGCGGTTTTTTGCGTCTGATTTGTACCGTGGCCTGATGGTGGCGCATCCGGTGCGGCGGGAGTTTAAGTTCTCGGTACTTGTGCCGGCGGCGCAATATTTCCCAGTGGCGGAACAGGCGCCCGACGAAAAGGTGCTTCTGCAAGGCGTGATCGACTGTTTGATTGATACGCCGGAAGGCTTTGTAATTTTGGATTTCAAAACCGACCGGGTGACGGAAAACGGTATCGCCGCCCGCGCGGAGCAGTACCGTGCCCAGATGCAGGCCTACATGCTGGCGGTGCGAGAGATCTTTGCACGGCCGGTCAGCCGATGTGTATTGTATTTCTTCCACAATGGTCTGAGCTGGACGGTGGAGGGAAGTTAAGATTGCGTTAAAAACACGGATGGGCAGTTGACAGCGCAAGGGTAAAATGCTACCCTGTAAGCGGAAAAACAAGGGGTACCGGCGCTGAGCCGGACGATCCCGCTCCTGTTTTTTGCCCATAACATTCATTCCTCATTTCCAAAAGAGAGAACCGCGGTTTGCTATGCAAGCTGCGGTTCTTTCTTTTTGCGGTTTGCATAACGGCAAGTTGGCAAATAAACGCAAAATCTGTCATATGTTCGCTTTACTTTGTTCGGTAAAAAGGATATAATAAAAGGCATCATCGAATCCGGAAAACAGGAATGAAGAAAAGGAGAAACTTTATGGCATATTATTTCAGTGAACCTTCGCATACGTTCAACGAATATCTGCTTGTGCCGGGGTATTCCTCTGCGGAGTGCATTCCGGCGAATGTCAGCCTGCGCACTCCGATTGTCAAGTACCGCAAGGGAGAGCAATCTGCGCTGTATGCCAATATTCCGATGGTTTCCGCCATCATGCAGGCGGTTTCGGATGACCGCATGGCGATTGCACTGGCACAGGAGGGCGGCATCTCCTTTATTTACGGTTCGCAGACGATTGAAAGCGAAGCGGCGATGGTAGCGCGCGTAAAGAGCTACAAGGCGGGCTTTATCGTTTCTGATTCCAACTTGCGTCCGGAGCAGACGCTGGCGGACGTATTGGAGCTCAAGGCAAAGACCGGTCACTCCACTATGGCGGTCACGGACGACGGCACGGCAAACGGCCGTCTGCTCGGCATTGTCACCAGCCGCGATTACCGCGTTTCCCGTATGGAGCGTAATGTGCCGGTATCTGAATTCATGACGCCGTTTGATAAGCTGGTCACCGCACCGGCGGATACCACCCTCAAGGTGGCAAACGACATCATCTGGGATCACAAACTCAACTCGCTGCCGCTCGTAGATGATGAGCAGCATCTGGTTTATATGGTGTTCCGCAAGGACTACGACAGCCACAAGGCAAACTCGCTCGAGCTGCTCGATGAGCACAAGCGCTATGTGGTCGGCGCTGGTATCAATACCCGCGACTATGCCGAGCGCGTGCCGGCGCTGGTAGAGGCTGGCGCGGACGTGCTGTGTATCGACTCTTCCGAGGGCTTCTCTGAGTGGCAGAGCCGCACGCTTGCGTGGATTCGTGAGAATTATGGCGACAGCGTCAAGGTTGGCGCGGGCAACGTGGTTGACCGTGAGGGCTTCCGCTTCCTTGCAGACGCAGGCGCGGACTTCGTTAAGGTTGGCATCGGCGGCGGTTCGATCTGCATCACCCGTGAGCAGAAGGGCATCGGTCGCGGTCAGGCGACTGCGCTGATCGAAGTGGCTGCAGCGCGCGACGAGTATTACCTCGAAACCGGCGTGTACGTGCCGATCTGCTCGGACGGCGGCATCGTGCATGACTATCACTGCACGCTGGCGCTGGCAATGGGCGCGGATTTCCTCATGCTTGGCCGTTATTTCTCCCGTTTTGACGAATCCCCGACCAATAAGGTCAATATCAACGGCAGTTATATGAAGGAATACTGGGGCGAAGGTTCGTCCCGTGCACGCAACTGGCAGCGCTATGATATGGGCGGCGATAAAAAGCTGTCCTTTGAAGAGGGCGTTGATTCCTATGTGCCGTATGCCGGTTCGCTCAAGGACAACCTTGGCCTGACGCTCAGCAAGGTTCGTTCGACCATGTGCAACTGTGGCTCGCTCTCCATTCCGGAGTTCCAGAAGAAAGCAAAGATCACGTTGGTGTCTGCGACTTCGATCGTCGAGGGTGGCGCGCACGACGTGCTGCTCAAGGAGACTTCCACCACCAGCAAGTAAGCAAAGCTGCATCTGAAAAGATTGCCCCGTAGATCAACTGCGGGGCAATTCTTGTCGGAAAGGGGAATGAGTATGGAGCCTGGAAGTCGGAACGTTACGGGAGTGATCGTTCGCATGCTGCATGGACTGGGCTATCGCGTGCGGCGCAGCGGCGGCGTGTTTTTGCGCTGGTGCGTGTTTGCGGTGGTGATCGGTCTGGTGGTTGGCGCGGTGGGCGCGGCGTTTCATCTGGCGCTCGAATGGGCAGGGGAGACGCGCGCGGAATACGGCTGGCTGCTGTATCTGCTGCCGTTTGCGGGCGTGTTTATCGCTTTTTGGTACAAGCGAGCGGATATGCCGCTCGAGCGCGGAACGAATTTCATTTTGACCTCGGTGCGGGAAAACCATCCGGTGCGGCTGCGGCTGGCGCCTAGTATTTTTGTGACCTCGATTATGACGCATTTATGCGGCGGCTCGGCGGGCCGAGAGGGCGCGGCCATTCAGCTCGGCGGCGCAATTTCGAGCAATATCGGACATTGGATGCGGCTAGACGATAGGGATAGCCGCACGATCACGATGTGCGGCATGGCGGCGGGCTTTGCCGCGCTGTTCGGCACGCCGCTTGCAGCGAGCGTGTTTGCCATGGAGGTCATCAGTGTGGGCGTGATGTACTATGCGGCGCTGTTTCCTTGCGTGCTCGCGTCGGTCATCGCGCATCAGGTGGCGCTGTCGCTGGGCGGGGAGACAACCGCATTTGCGCTGTCCGATGTACCATCGCAGGCAGAACCGCTGCTGCTGGTCAAGCTGGTGCTATTTGGTGTGGTCTGCGCGGTGCTGAGCGCGGTGGTATGCATCGTGTTTCATCGTATCGGCCACCTTTTCAAAAAGTACATCCCGAATCAGTACTTATGCATCGCGGCAGGCGGTTTGGTGGTTGTGCTGGTGTCTTTGCTGCTCGGCACACGCGATTATAATGGCGCGGGCATGGAGGTCATCGAGCGGGCAGTCGCAGGCGAAGCCAGCTATGCCGCGTTTTTCATCAAATTGGTGCTTACTGCTGTTACCATTGGTGTGGGCTATAAGGGCGGCGAGATCGTGCCGGTGCTGTCCATCGGGGCGACGTTCGGCGCAGCCTATGGCGGCTTTTTCGGGCTTGCGCCCTCGTTTGCAGCGGGACTCGGCATGACAGCGGTGTTTTGCGGCGTGACCAATTCGCCGCTGACCTCGATCTTGCTGGCGTTTGAGCTGTTCGGCGGACAGAGCCTTGCGCTGTTTGCGCTGGTGATTGCTGTTTCTTATATGCTCAGCGGATATTATGGTCTGTACAGCGAACAAAAGATTCTGTATTCCAAAATGCGGCCGCAGTTTATCGACCGCAAGACCAAATAATATGGTTTTCGGGAGGAAAAAATATGCACGAATTTAAGGGTGCGATTTTCGATATGGACGGCACGCTGCTCGATTCCATGCCGGTGTGGAAGCGGTTGACACAGGGGTATCTGGCAGAGTTCGGGCTGACGGTCACGGATGAGGAGTATGCGGCTTGCGAAGGATTTTCACAGCCGCAGGTCGCGCAGTATTTTGCCGACCGGTATCCCGAGCTGCCCGGCGGTGCGTCCGGGCTGATGGAGGGCATGGATCGGCTGATTACCAAACGGTACGAAACCATTGCCAAGCCCAAGAATGGTGTGCTCCGGTTTTTGGATGAGCTGCGCCGCCGTGGGGTGAAAATGGCGATTGCGACGCTGACGGCGCGCCGTCATGCGGAAAAGGCGCTGCGGGACCGGAATATGATGGGGTATTTTGACTTTATGCTCACCATTGAGGATGTGGGCATTTCCAAGTATCAGCCGGATATCTATTTGAAGAGTGCGGAAAAAATGGGGCTTGCGCCTGCCGAGTGCATCGTGTTTGAAGATGCGCCCTATGCATGCGCTACGGCCAAACGCGCGGGCTTTCGCGTCTGCGGCATGGTGGAACCTGCCTATGCAGCGGGAGAAACGCAGCTGCGCGAAGTGAGCGATTTTGTGGTTGAACGGTCGTATGACGAATTGCGTGGAAAACTGTAAGAAAGGGCTTGCAATCTCGGATTTTATCCCGTACACTAATATTAAAGATAAAAAGGTGGCTGCGCCGGACAAGTTCCGGTGCGGCTTCGTTTTGGTCAGGGGGAATGAATTTTGGAAGAACAAAACAAAATGGGCACGGCACGCATGGGTCCGCTGATTTTTTCCATGGCTCTGCCAGCGATGATCTCAATGATCATCAATGCGCTGTACAACATTGTGGACAGCATTTTCGTTGCCCAGTATTCGCAGAGCGCGCTGGCGGCGGTTTCGCTGGTGTTTCCGCTGCAAACGCTGGTCGTCGCGATCGGCGTCGGCACCGGCGTGGGCGTTAACTCGCTGATTGCGCGTCGTTTGGGGGAAAAACGCCGTCTGCATGCAAACTCTGCGGCAGAGCATGGTATCGCGCTTGCCGTGATCGGCGGCATCGTGTTTTTGGTGCTGGGCTTTGGTCTGTCCGGCGTGTTCGCCCGTGCGTTCGGTGCAGCGGAGGATGTCACCGTGCAGGCAATCCAGTATTCGCATATTGCGGTTGGTCTGAGCATTTTCGTCATGGTCTCTATGATGTGCGAAAAGCTGCAGCAGTCGACAGGTAATATGATTATCCCGATGTGTCAGGGTCTGACCGGTGCGATCATCAATATCATTTTGGATCCGCTGATGATTTTCGGCATTGGCCCGTTCCCGGAGATGGGCGTGCGCGGTGCGGCGCTGGCCACTGTCATCGGGCAGATCTTCGGCATGCTGATCGGCCTGTGGGGTGTATTTGTCCATCAGAAGATCTTGCAGGTGAAGATGCGGGAGTTCAAATGGCGTTTCCAGACGGTCAAGGATATTTACCGTGTCGGTCTGCCCGGCATTGTGATGCAGAGCGTAGTATCCGTGATGACGGCGGGGATGAACGCCATTTTGATCGGTTTTTCGCAGACGGCAGTCAACGTACTGGCGGTATATTTCAAGCTGCAAACCTTTGTGTTCATGCCGGTGTTTGGTCTGAACCAAGGCGCACTGCCGGTCATGGGCTACAACTACGGTGCACGCAACAAAAAGCGCCTGTTCGGTGCGTATAAAATCACGTTGACCGCTGCGGTGGTCATTATGCTGATCGGCCTTGTTCTGTTCCAGCTCTTCGCGGAGCAGATGCTTATGATGTTTGTTGACCGCACAGATGAGGCGGCCCTGCAGGAAATGATTGCGGTGGGCGTGCCCGCGCTCAAGATCATCAGCCTGTCCTTCCTTGGCGCAGCATTCGGTATCATCAATTCGACGCTGTTTCAGGCGACGGCCCGCGGCATGAACAGCTTGATCGTGTCGGTCTGCCGTCAGCTCGTCATTATTTTGCCGGCCGCTTGGCTGCTTGGACAGTGGAAGGGATTGGATGCCATCTGGTATTCTTTCCCGATCGCGGAAGTTGCTGCATTTTTCATTTCTTATGTGCTGTTGTGGCGTGAGTACTGCACAGAGCTGCGGTATATCGGTACTGAAAAGGAGAAAAACACATGAAACGCATTGCAAGCTTTGAAGTCAATCATGATAAATTAAAGCCAGGTATGTATACCTCCCGCATTGACGGAGATGTGACGACCTATGACATCCGTATGGTTTACCCCAATGCAGGTACTTACATTCAGCCTGCGGCAGGGCATACGTTCGAGCATTTGTTCGCCACCTATGCGCGCAACTCGCGCTTTGCCGACCATATCATTTACTGCGGCCCGATGGGCTGCCAGACCGGATTTTATTTCCTGGTGCGTGATCTGGCGCCGACGGACGCGATTGAACTGGTGCGTGAGACGATGGACTTTGTGGCGGCTTACGAGGGCGAGATCCCTGGTGCCAGCCGCATTGAATGCGGCAACTATCTGCTGCACGATCTGGCGGGCGCGAAGGCGCTGGCAGCGTCCATGATTCCGGTGCTCAAGGACTGGACAGAAGAAAAATTGGTATATGAAAAATAATGCTTGCATTTTGTCGCGTTGTATGGTATCATATCCTTACGACTGCAAGAGAAATTTTGTGATTTCCCGTGGAAAGAGGTGAAACAACATGAAACAGGGCATCCATCCCGAGTACAAGCAGACCACGATCCGCTGTGCCTGCGGCAATGTCATTGAGACCGGCTCCACTAAGGAGAATATCGTCGTTGACGTTTGCTCCAAGTGCCACCCCTTCTTCACGGGCAAGCAGAAGCTGGTAGACACCGGCGGACGTGTTGATCGCTTCAAGAAGCGTTTCAATCTGGACAAGTAAGAGAAAGCCATCGAAACGGTTGCTGACGAAGCGCGTTTCGGTGGCTTTTCTGTTTTCAAACCCGCCCGCGCACATGCGGGCATGCCCCAGAGAGGGGAGGAAACGATACAATGACCGAACTGGAAAACAAAATGCAGGCAGAGCGCGCGGTGTTGGTTGGGCTGTCCTGCCCGTCCTTTACCGCGCAGCAGGACGCGGATGAGCGCACGATGGATGAACTGCGCGCGCTGGCTGAGACCGCGGGAGCGGAGGCGGTTGCGATGACCTTACAGCGCCGTCCCGCACCGGACGCGCGTACGTTCATTGGCGAGGGCAAGGCAGAGGAAGTGCGGCAGCTTGCCGAGGCCAATGAGGCCACGCTGGTGCTGTTCGATAATGAGCTGTCGCCGTCGCAGACGCGTAATCTTGAGGAGCTGACCAAATGCACCGTGCTCGACCGCTCGGCGCTCATTTTGGATATTTTCGCGCAGCGTGCCCGCACGGGCGAAGGCAAGTTGCAGGTAGAGCTGGCGCAGTATCAGTATATCCTGCCGCGCCTGGCCGGCATGTGGACGCATCTGGTGCGCCAGACAGCAGGCGGCGGCAAAAGTCCGATTGGTACGCGCGGCCCGGGTGAAACCCAGCTTGAAACCGACCGCCGTCACATCCGCAAGCGCATCGACAAGCTGAAAGCGGAGCTGGAACAGGTGCGGCAGGTGCGCGCGGTACAGCGCCGTCAGCGCAAAAAGACCGAGATGCCTATGGTCGCCATCGTGGGCTATACCAATGCGGGCAAGTCCACGCTGCTCAATCAACTGACCGGCGCAGGGATTGAAGCGAATGACCGCTTGTTTGACACGCTCGACCCGACCACGCGCAAAAAGCGTATTTCGGATACGCAGGAAATCCTGCTGAGTGACACGGTTGGCTTTATCCGCAAACTGCCGCACCATCTGGTCAGCGCATTCAAGGCGACGCTCGAAGAACTTGCATATGCAGACCTTTTGCTGCATGTCGTGGACGTATCGGACGAGGATTGGCGTATGCAGGCCGAGACGGTCGAGGGCGTTATCGCGCAGCTGGGCGCGCAGGAAATCCCGCGCCTGATGGTTTACAACAAGGCGGATAAGTGTGATCCGGAGGTCATTCCGTATTTCCGCCCGGATGAGGGCGTTGCCATTTCGGCCAAGACCGGCGAGGGCGTGGATGCGCTGCTCGCAGCCATTGAGCATGCGCTCGGACGCGGAAAGCACCGCGTTAAGCTGCTGATCCCGTATGCGGACGGTGCTGTGCTCGACATGCTGCATCGGGAAGCACAGATCGAATCGACCGATTACGCCGCGGAAGGCACGCTGGTCGAGGCGGTTGTGGACGATAAGACTTTCGGCCGTGTGGCGGACTATCTGGTTGAGGAATAACGCGCAGACGAAAGCGCATTAAAACGGGGATACGCAATGGAAAAGGACTATTTTGTACCCTTTGCCGCGTATGGCGAGGATAAATTTGAAGAAAAACGCTCCAAGTTCACCGGGCGGCTGTGGCGCGTGGAAACAGCGGAGGAGGCGGTTTCGTGCATCAAGGAAATGCGCGAAACTTACTGGGACGCAACGCATAACTGCTATGCCTATATCCTGCGCGAGGGCAATGTCATGCGCTATTCGGACGATGGTGAGCCGCAGGGGACGGCAGGTATGCCCATTTTGGAGGTTCTGCGGCACGAACAGCTGGAAAACTGCCTTTGCGTAGTGACGCGCTATTTTGGTGGTGTGCTGCTGGGCACCGGCGGGCTGGTGCGTGCTTATACGAAAGGTGCGCAGATCGCCGTGGCTGCGGCAGGCGTGCAGCGTATGAGTCTGTTTTCGGTTGCGCTGATCGCGTGCCCTTATAATCTGTACGAAATGGTGCTGCATCTGCTGCCCAATCACGATTGCGCAGTCGAGCAGACCGATTTCGGCGCAGATGTGACGCTGACGGTGACTTTACCGGCAGGAGGGGAAGAGCAACTCAATGCGGCGTTGGCTGAGGCAACTGCTGGGCAGGTATATGCCGAGGTGATGGAAACACGCTTTATGGGCAGGCGCGTAAAATAAAGTGAAAAAATTTGACCCGAAAAAAAGGATTTTGGCGCTGGAGTCAGTATAAATCAAATAGACGATTTTTTTAATGGCAGGAAGCAGGGAGGTGCGTGCCGTATGACGATCCGGGAACAGCAGGAGCAGCGGGAACATCTGGCGCTTGCGCCGTGGGCAACCTTTGCGGATGAGTCACGAGGACGGCAGCGCGAAATGGAGCCGTGTGCCTATCGCACCTGCTTTCAGCGCGATCGTGACCGCATCATCCATTCCAAGGCGTTTCGTCGGCTCAGCCACAAAACGCAGGTGTTTATTTCACCGGAGGGCGACCACTACCGCGCGCGCCTGACCCATACATTGGAGGTGTCGCAGATCGCGCGCACGATTGCGCGTGCGCTGCGGCTCAATGAGGACTTGACCGAGGCGATTGCGCTCGGCCACGATTTGGGGCATACGCCGTTCGGCCATGCGGGCGAGCGGGCGTTGGCGGAGGTGTGCCCGTTCGGGTTCCGGCATAACGAGCAAAGTTTGCGTATGGTCGATCTGATTGAGGATCTGAATTTGACGCAGGAGGTGCGAGACGGCATCATTTGCCATACAGGTGCGAAAAAAGCGGACACGCCCGAGGGACGCATCATCCACTATGCTGACCGCATTGCTTATATCAACCATGATATTGATGATGCGGTGCGCGGCGGCGTCATCAAAAGCACAGATATCCCGCAGCATTTGCGCCGGCGGTTGGGTGACAGCCACGGCAAGCGCATTGATACCATGGTCACTGCGGTGATCGAATACGGTATGGCGCATCAGGAGATCGGCATGGATGAGCAGGTGCATGACGCTATGATGGAGCTGCGTCAGTTTATGTTTGACCATGTTTATCATGGCACCGGAGCCCAGCGCGAAGAGCTGCGCGCCAAGACCATGCTGCGTGGATTATATGAATATTTTGTGGCCCATCCGGACGAGCTGCCGGGGGACTATTTTGTACTCATGACGCGCGGCGAACCGCTTGAGCGCGTTGTGTGCGATTATATCGCGTGCATGACCGACCGGTATTCGATCTCGGTTTACAAAAAATTATTTATTCCAAAAAGCTGGAATAAGATTGAAGGATAAAAAATCCGGCTATCCTACAAAGGAGGTGGGCGAATGGCGTTTGACCGTGTTTTTTTGGATGAATTATCCGCACGGAACGATATTGTGGATGTTGTTTCGCAATATGTTCAGCTGAAAAAGAGCGGCGCAAACTATTTCGGCCTGTGCCCCTTCCATAATGAGAAAACGCCGTCCTTTTCGGTTTCGCCCGACAAGCAGATTTTCCACTGCTTCGGCTGCGGCGCGGGCGGCGGGGTAATCACCTTCACCATGAAAGCTGAAGGGTTGGAGTTTCCTGATGCGGTGCGCTATTTGGCAGCGCGCGCGGGCATGCAGGTGCCTGAGCAGGACGCGGCTGACCGACAGGCAGCCCGCCGCCGGGAACGCCTGTATGCGCTGTGCAAAGATGCAGCAAGGTTTTATTACGATACGTTGTGGCAGCCGGAGAACCGCGCGGCGCAGCAGTATTTTCTCGGGCGTGGCTTGCACCGGCGTACCATGAATCGTTTTGGGCTGGGCTACGCACCGGACTCGTTCCATGCGCTGCTCGACGCAATGACCGCGAAGGGCTATACGCGGGAGGAAATGCTGGACGCAGGGCTGCTCAGCCGCAGCGAAAAGGGGCGCGTGTATGACCGCTTCCGCGGGCGCGTGATGTTTCCTATCATTGATGTGCGCGGCAATGTGATCGCGTTCGGCGGGCGTGTGCTGGACGATTCCAAGCCAAAGTATCTCAACTCGCCCGAAACGCCGATTTTCCATAAGAGCCGCAATTTGTTTGCGCTCAATCTGTCCAAGACAACGAAGAACGAGTATTTCATCCTCGCAGAAGGCTACATGGACGTGATTGCGCTGCATCAGGCTGGGTTCGACTGCGCTGTTGCTTCGCTTGGAACGTCCTTGACCGAGGAGCAGGCGCGCATCATTGCAAGGCATACGGATCGCATCGTGATTTCCTACGACGCGGACGGCGCGGGACAGGCGGCGGCACAGCGCGCGATTGATATTTTGAAAAAATGTGATTTGCAGGTTAAGGTGCTCAAAATTCCGGGTGCCAAAGACCCGGATGAGTTCATCAAAGCAAAAGGGGCGGATGCTTTCCGAGCGCTCATTGAGCGTAGCGAGGATCATAATGCCTATCGGCTGGAGCAGATTGCAGCCAAATACGATCTGGAGGACGATGAGGCGCGCGTGCTGTTCTTGCGGGACGCGGCGCGTATGCTTGCCGGCATCGACAGCAGCATTGAGCGGGAGGTATACGCCGGGCGCGCGGCAAAAATGGCGGGCGTGACCGCTGAGGCGATGAATGTTGAGGTGCGGCGCGAAATGGGCATCCGCCGCAAGCGGCAAAAGGCCGCGGAGCGGCGTGAGATCCGCTCACCGATCGGCATGGCGCAGCCCAAGGACCGCACGCTTGCCTATGCAGATGTCAAATCCGCCAAAGCGGAGGAGAATGTGCTGCGGCTGCTGTTTTACGATCAAAAATTGGCAGCGGGATTGGAAAAAGAATTGCCGCCGGCGTGGTTTTCTGCGCCCGTGCTGCGTAAGATATATGAGCGTGTGCTCACGCTCGACCGGGAAGGGCAGATGGTGGATATCCTGTCATTTGAGGGCTGGCTGGAAGCCAATGAAATGAGCCTGCTCTCCGCGATCCTCGATCAGGGCATTCCACCCGGCGAACACCGGCAGGAAATGCAGGAATACATAAACACGATACGAATGCAGCGCGTCAGAGATGGTACGATTACCGAAGCGGGCGAGGACCCGCTGCTGACCTTTGGACGAATAAAAAAACAAAACGCGGGAGGACAAACGATATGACGACAACGGGCAAGGCAAACGCACCGGAGCAAGCAGTGGACCAGCAGCAGGTGCTCAGGGATCTGCTGGCGCTTGGCAAAAAGAATGGACGGCTGACGCTCAAGGAGATCGCGGATGCGCTGAGCCAGCTGGATATGGAAAGCGACGATATTGATAAGCTGTATGAAACGCTCGAAACCATGGGCGTGGAGATCGAAACCGAAGGCGTGCTGGAAAAGGCGCTGGGCAATGACGATGACGAGGTGTTTGAGCCGGATAACGTGGAGGAAGTTCCGGAAGAGGAGCTGATCGACACCTCCGCTATGGCGGAAACCTTTGCGATCGACGATCCGGTTCGCATGTACCTCAAGGAGATTGGTAAGGTCGATCTGCTCTCCCCGGAGGAAGAGGTGACTTTGGCTGAGCAGATGCAGAAGGGCAACGAGGCGGAAGCTCGCATTGCGGCGGAAGGCGACGCGATTCCTGCCGATGAGCGTGCATTGCTGGATCGCGACGTCAAAATCGGCGAAAAGGCGAAAAAGCGTCTGGCGGAAGCCAACCTTCGTCTCGTGGTTTCCATTGCCAAGCGCTATGTCGGCCGCGGCATGCTGTTCCTTGACTTGATTCAGGAGGGTAACCTCGGTCTGATTAAGGCGGTTGAGAAATTCGACTCGACCAAGGGCTTCAAGTTCTCGACCTATGCGACTTGGTGGATTCGGCAGGCGATCACACGCGCGATTGCCGATCAGGCGCGTACCATCCGCATCCCGGTACACATGGTAGAGACGATCAATAAGGTCATCCGTGTTTCGCGCCAGCTGCTGCAGGAACTGGGCCATGACCCCAGCCCGGAGGAGATTGCCAAGGAAATGAGCATGCCGGTCGATCGCGTGCGCGATATCCTCAAGATTGCGCAGGAGCCGGTTTCGCTCGAGACCCCGATTGGCGAGGAGGAGGATTCCCACCTCGGCGATTTTATCCCGGACGACGATGCGCCCGAACCGGCTGAGGCGGCATCCTTCATGCTGCTCAAGGAGCAGCTGGTCGAGGTGCTTAAGACACTGACGCCGCGTGAGGAAAAGGTGTTGCGCCTGCGTTTCGGCATTGAAGACGGCCACACCCGTACCCTCGAGGAGGTCGGCAAGGAGTTCAATGTCACGCGCGAGCGTATTCGCCAAATCGAGGCAAAGGCGCTGCGCAAGCTGCGCCATCCGTCGCGTTCGAAAAAACTCAAGGATTTTCTCAATTGATACCAAAAGCCCCAGCTGCATAGGCAGCTGGGGCTTTTTGCATTTCTGGGTATTACGTTTTGAGTACCTGTGATTGAAAGAAGAAAAAGAGTATGATATACTAAGACATAGGACCTGTTGACCAAAAGAAATCTGGGCTGAAAGTTGATATTTTCAGCCCAGATTTTTAGCATATATGATGTAAAAAGGATAGCCT
>NZ_CAWVCU010000067.1:0-8255 GCF_963927765.1 uncultured Agathobaculum sp.
GCTGGTTTTGGGAAATCATCGGTTAAATTTATATATTGGGAGTGGAATTGACGGGGGCACCTGTGATAAAATAATAGAAACCAGAACGCTGCGTCTGTCGGACAGCGTAGTGTTCCCGGTGTCGCTGGTCGTGCAGACCTATGTGTTTTATGAGCGTAAGCCGCAGACCGATACTGTGGAGGATGTGAGAGTTGAAATGCTTTCGCGTGCGCTAGAGGAAATCGCTTCCGGTATGGACGGTTCGGTCACAGAGCATAGCGAAACGCTCACCGAACAGGACGGCGCGGTGGTGCTGGAGATGACTGTGCATGCGGTTGAGCAGATCGGTGTCGAGGCAGTCGATGACAGCACGATCCCCGAAAAACCGCCGGCAGAGGATGAGGCTGCGCCATAGCACAAAGCGACAGACGGAAAGAGAACAAGGAAAGCAAGGTGCAAACCATAGAAAAGACAATACAGGTGGAGAGAACCGAACTGCTGATGTCGGTTTTCGGCGCGTTTGACGAGAATATTAAGCTGATTGAGCGGGAGCTGGGTGTTTCGATTGTCAGCCGGGGAACTGAACTGAAAATTTCGGGCGAAGCGGCGGAGGTGGAAACAGCGTCGCATACCATTGAGACGCTGGTTTCCATGGCAGCGCGCGGCGACGCGATCGGCACCCAGACCGTGCAATATGTCATTGGATTGGCGCGCGACGGACGTGAGGCTGAGGTACACACCATGAGTCGCGATGTTTTGTGCATCACGGCGAAGGGCAAGCCGATCAAGGCCAAAACGCTTGGCCAGAAACGGTATATGGAAGCCATTCGCAAAAATACGATCGTCATGGGTGTTGGCCCTGCGGGCACGGGCAAGACTTATCTTGCCGTGGCCGCAGCGGTCGCGGCCTTCAGGGACAAGCAGGTGTCCCGCATCATCTTGACACGCCCTGCGGTTGAAGCGGGCGAAAAGTTGGGCTTTCTGCCCGGCGATTTGCAAAGCAAGGTTGATCCATATTTGCGCCCGCTGTATGACGGCCTGTTTGACATGCTCGGCGCGGAGAACTTCGCCAAGTATCAGGAGCGCGGATCAATCGAGGTGGCACCCTTGGCCTATATGCGTGGCCGCACGTTAGATGACAGCTTCATTATTCTGGACGAAGCGCAGAATACCACACCGGAGCAGATGAAAATGTTCCTGACCCGTCTGGGCTTCGGTTCGCAGGCGGTTATTACGGGCGATATCACGCAGATTGACCTGCCGGATGGCAAGCAGTCCGGTCTCAAAGAAGCACTGCGCGTGCTCGATGGTGTAGAGGGTATCGCGCAATGCTATCTGACCGAAAAGGACGTGGTGCGGCATGAACTGGTGCAGCGCATCGTCAAGGCCTATGCCGATTACGAGGGCAAAAAGGGCAGAAGCAAGCCACAGGACAACAAGCACTCAGCTTTCCGCCGAAAAGGGGAGAAACGATGAGCCATCAGATCAATATTGGGTTTGAAACCCGGGTGGAAGATGAGCAGGCAGTCAGCGAACTGATCCGCACCTGTGCGCTGCGCGTGCTCGAAAGTGAGGGCGTGCCGTTCGACGCGGAAATCGACGTGACCGTTGTGGATGCCGATGAGATTCGGCAGCTCAATGCGGAATACCGGGATAAGGATGCTGTGACCGATGTGCTGTCCTTCCCGATGTATGATTTTTTGAACGGAAACCCGCAGGAGGAGCTGGAAGCAGAGCAGGACTCGGGCTGCGTGATGTTGGGCGATATGATTTTGTGCTACACGCGCGCCGTCGAGCAGGCGACCGGATTCGGCCATTCCCCGGCACGCGAGTGTGGCTATCTGACAACCCATTCAGTGCTGCACTTGCTGGGCTACGATCATGAGCGGAACGATGAGGACACGCGCTTGATGCGCGCCAAGGAGGAGGACAACCTCACCTTTCTTGGCCTGACCAGAGAGAACTGATATGGGGAAGAACATCCGAAAACTGCATGAGAGCTTTCAGCACGCGCTGCGCGGATTGGGATTGTGTATCCATGGGGAGCGCAACTTCCGTGTGCATATGGTTGCAGCGTTTTATGTAACTATTTTTGCGCTGATGGGCCGTGTGGGCGTGGCAGAAGCGGCGATTTTGTGCATCTGTTTCGGCTTGACTATGGGCGCGGAACTGATGAATACTGCTATCGAGCGGCTGTGTGACCGGCAGGCCAGTGGATACGATGGTTTTGTCCGCAATGCGAAAGATATCGCGGCGGCGGGCGTATTTGTGTGCGCGGCGGCATGTGCAGCGGTCGGTGTCTGCATTTTCCTCGGCAGAGGGGTGCTGTGGACGGCGGTGCAGTTTCTGCTCGCGCATCTTTGGGCATTGATGGCGCTGCTGGTGACTATACCGGTCGCACTTTGGTTTATATTTCATTATGGGAGAATACAATGAGCAAGATTACGAAAACTGCGGTCGTCTCGGTGGTCGGCCGCCCGAATGTCGGCAAATCTACGCTGACCAATAAGCTGGTGGGGCAGAAGGTCGCCATTGTTTCCAGCAAACCGCAGACCACGCGCACGCGCATCACGGGTGTGCTCAGCCGCGGGGATACGCAGTATGTCTTTCTGGATACACCCGGCCTGCACAAGCCGCGTTCCCGACTGGGTGACTACATGTGCAAAGTTGTGACCGATACCGTGTCCGAAGTGGACGTGGCGGCGCTTGTGGTTGAGCCGATCGCCAACATTGGCCCGGCGGAGGAAAGCCTGATTGCACAGATCAAGCAGCACCACATGCCGTCCATTCTGGTCATCAACAAGATCGACACGGTCAAAAAGGAAGAACTGCTCGCGGTCATTGCGACCTATGCGCAGGCGCATGAATTTGACGCGGTGGTGCCGATTTCGGCGCGCACCGGGGAAGGTTTGAATGACTTTCTGAGTGAGGTTGATAAGTACGCTTTGGAAGGTCCGCAGCTGTTTCCGGACGATATGGTGTCCGACCAGCCGGAACGGCAGCTGGTGGCGGAGATTGTGCGCGAAAAGATGCTGCGTTTGCTTGATCGTGAAGTACCGCACGGCGTTGCCGTTGGTATCGAGCGTTGGCATGAACGCGAGGATGGCCTAATCGAGATCAACGCGGTCATCTACTGTGAGAAGAATAGCCACAAGGGCATCATCATTGGCAAGCAGGGCGCGATGCTCAAAGAAATCGGCCGACAGGCGCGCGCAGATATTGAGCGTATGCTGGATGCGAAGGTGTTCCTTGAACTTTGGGTCAAGGTCAAGGAAGGCTGGCGCAATAATCAGTATCAGATGCGCAACTTCGGCTACGAGGATCAGTAAATGGCAGAGGTCAGGCTGCGCGCGCTTATTTTGCGCGAAGTGGATTTCGGTGATTTTGACCGCTATCTGACGGTGCTGACCGAATACGGCCGCAAAAGCGAAATTCTGTACAAAAACGCGCGGCGGGGCAAAAAACAGAACCCTGCCGCGCGGCAGTTTTGTTATTCTGAGCTGATCCTGTCTGAACGGGGCGGGAAATACGCGCTGCGCGACGCGGATTTGGTGCATTCGTTTTTCTCGCTCGCGGAGGATATCGAACGATATGCGCTCGCGTGCTATCTGGCTGAATTGGCTGGCGCAGTGACCGGGCCGGATGAGGACAGTCCAGCGGTATGCCGCTTGTTGCTGCACGCACTGTATGCGCTGGAGGGGAAAAGACGCGATCCCGCGCTGGTGAAAGCAGCGTTTGAGTGGCGTGTGCTGGCGGAAAGCGGCTATGCACCTGATTTGGCGGGCTGTGGTGTGTGCGGGCAGCCGATCACGCAGCCCCCTGTGTGTTTTTCTGTGCGTGCGGGTACCGCGGCGGACGATAAGTGTGCTGCGCGTGTCGGAGGATACGAGCGGTTGGCAGACGGGACGCTGCGCGCGATATTGCATGCGCTTTCGGCTGAGCCACAGAAAGTATACGCTTTTGTGCTGTCCGGTGCGGCAAGAGAGCAATTCTGTAGGCTCGCTGAGCAGTATGTGCAGTATCACCTCGGTCGTGGGTTCGACAGCTTGCAGTTTTATAAATCTGTATTGTAATACTTTGTATTTTGGGAGTTTGTGATGAATCGTTTAGGCGAAAAATCCTTAAAAACACTGGAATATTATGAAATCCTTGAGCGGCTGGCCGCGCAGGCTGCGTCGGACGCAGCCAAGGCGAAATGCCGTGCGCTGCGGCCACTCGATGACCATGAACAGGCGCAGGTCTGGATGGATCAGACGACGGATGCGAAAAACCGTATGATCCGGCACGGCAGTCCGTCGTTCGGTGGCATCCGTGAGGTAGGGGCGATTCTGCTGCGCGCTGACCGCGGCGGTACGCTGAATCCGCGCGAGTTGCTCGATGTGGCCAGCCTGCTGCAAACCGCGCGCCGCGCATTGGTATATGATGCGGAGCAAGAGGAAAAGACGGCGCTGACGCCGATTTTCGGTCTGCTGTCCGGCAACCGTGCGCTGGAGGAAGCAATCAAGACCGCAATCGTGTCCGAGGAGGAGATTGCGGACGGAGCCTCGCCGGAACTACTGTCCATTCGCCGTGAACTTCGGCGCATTTCGGGCAAGGTGCGCGAAACGCTCAACCGCCTGATTGCAGGTGAGCGGTCGAAATACTTGCAGGAAACCATTATCACACAGCGAAACGGGCGTTTTGTTGTGCCGGTCAAGGCGGAGCATCGCGGCGATATTCCGGGTTTGGTGCATGATACCTCATCCACCGGCGCGACCGTATTTGTCGAGCCGCAGCAGGTGGTTGAGATCAACAACCAGATCAAGGTGCTCGAGGGCCGCGAGGAAGCCGAGATCGAGCGTATTCTTGCTGAATTATCGAGCGAGGTCGCAAACTATAAAAATGCGATCGAGCAGGACTTTGATGCGCTGGTGTCGCTTGACTTTGTGTTCGCGCGGGCAAAGCTGTCGTTTGAGATGAATGCGGCTCCGCCGGTGCTTGCGGAGGGGAATGGTCGCTGCCGCTTGCTGCGCGCGCGTCATCCGCTGCTGGATAAGGACAAGGCGGTGCCGATCGATATCGCAATCGGCGGTGAGTATGATACGCTGGTCATCACCGGCCCGAATACGGGCGGTAAAACCGTATCGCTCAAGACGCTTGGTTTGCTGTCGCTCATGGCGGCTTCCGGTCTGCACATCCCAGCGAATGAACAATCTGAAATTGCTCTGTTTGAGCATGTTTATGCCGATATTGGCGATGAACAGAGCATCGAGCAGTCGCTGTCTACGTTCTCTGCGCACATGAAAACCATTGTGTCGATCATGGATTGCTGCGGACAGGGAGATTTGGTGCTGTTCGACGAGTTGGGCGCGGGCACCGACCCGGTTGAGGGTGCGGCGCTTGCGGTCGCGGTCATCGGCTACGCGCGTCAGATGGGCGCATGTGTGGCGGCGACGACGCATTACGCAGAGCTGAAAACCTTTGCGCTCACGACCGATGGTGTAGAGAACGCTTCGTGTGAGTTTAACGTGCAGTCCTTGCAGCCGACCTATCGCCTGCTGACCGGCATCCCGGGCAAATCCAATGCGTTTGCGATTGCTGCGCGGCTGGGATTGCAGCCAACCATCATCGAGCGGGCAAAGGAGCAGGTTTCGACCGAGGATGCGCGTTTCGAGGACGTGCTGGCGGAACTCGAACGCGAGCGCCGTCGGGTCGAGCAGATGCGGGATGAGGCGGCAAAGATGCGTTCGGCGGCGCAGTCCGAGCGGGACAAGATGCGCGCGGAGCGCGATGCAGCAGAAGAACGCGCGGATAAAATGCTCGAAAGCGCACGCAGTCAGGCTGACCGCATCCTGAAAGATGCGCGCATGACTGCTGAGACCGTCTTTGACGAGCTCGAGGACATGAAGAAAAAGGCCCAGAAGAAAAATGCCGATCAGAACCTCGCTGCGGCGAAGGCAGCACTGCGTGGCGTTATCACACATACCGAGAACGAACAGCGCCGTGGCGTGCAGAAGCGTGTGGTTGAGGCGGATGAGCAGCGCCCGGTCAAAAAGGGCGACCGTGTGCGACTGCTGAACATTGGCGGTGTGCTGGCCGATGTGCTTGCACCTGCGGATAAGAGCGGCAACGTTCAGGTGCAGGCGGGGCCGATGAAAATGACGGTCAAGGAGAATGAGTTGCGGCTGGTTGAGCAGCCGAAAGCGGCGAAAAAGCCCGCACCACAGCCACGCCGTAGTGCACCCGCGCGCGAACTCAACCTGCGCTCGGCTGATAGCGAGGTCGATGTGCGTGGTATGAGCGCGGAGGAAGCACTGTTCGAGGTCGATAATTTCCTGTCCCGTGCGATCATGGCGGGGCTGCCGTCGGTGACGGTCATTCACGGCAAGGGAACTGGTGTGCTGCGGGGTGCGGTGCAGCAGCATTTGCGCAGCAACAAGCGTGTCAAAAGCGTGCGCAGCGGTGTATACGGTGAAGGCGAACAAGGCGTGACCATCGTGGAGCTGCGCTGAAACCGGTTTCGGCAGATGGGATAAATTTTGCGCGTTTTTTTGCGAAAAACCGTCATACAGGGCAAAATGCCTTATATCTTTGCACAATGCAGGAAAAAATTCATCAAAAACGCAAAAGCGGCGGGCGTAAAAGAGACTTGACGAAATCGACAAAAGAGGATAGACTATATATAACGGATTTGAAGAAATAGGAGCGATGCAGATTATGTATTCGAAAGAGGTACAGGTTACCAATCAGGTAGGCTTATATGCCCGTCCCGCAACGTTTTTTATTCAGAAGGCCAATGAGTTCAAGTCGACGATTCTGGTTGAGAAGGAAGAGCGCCGCGTTAACGCGAAGAGCTTGCTCGGCATTCTGTCCCTGGGCATCACCAAGGGCACTACCATCAACCTGATTGCGGACGGCCCGGACGAGGAAGAGGCTGTTTCTGCTCTGGTTGAGCTGATTACGTCTAATTTTACCGACTAAGTTATCGCATCCTGAGGAAAAGCGCCGATTGATCGGCGCTTTTTTTATCGGAGGCGTTTGCTGCAAAAAGGAGGCGGTTCGCCGTGACAAGAGAACAGCTCAAGGAGCGCGTGCGCCGTCTGCCCATGCAGCCGGGCGTGTATCTGCACAAGGACAAAACCGGCAAGGTGATCTATGTCGGCAAAGCGAAGCTGCTGCGCAACCGCGTGTCTAACTACTTTCAGCCGCCTGAGCGCCTGAACGCAAAAACCAGACAATTGGTCAGTCACATTGATGATTTTGATATCATTGTGACGGAAAGCGAGTTTGAAGCACTTGTGCTGGAAAACTCGATGATCAAAAAGTATAAGCCCAAGTACAACATCCTCTTGAAGGATGACAAGGGCTATCCCTATATCCGGCTCAATACAGATGCACCCTATCCAGCGTTTACGGTTGTTTCGCGTCCGGCACGTGATGGGGCGCGTTATTTCGGTCCTTATCCGGGACGCGTGGCGGCGCGGCGCGCCATTGATACGATCAGTGAGGCGCTGTTGCTTAAGACATGCGCGCGTGTATTCCCGCGAGATATCGGGAAGGAACGGCCGTGCCTGAACCAGCATCTTGGGCGCTGCTGTGCGCCATGCACGGGAAAAGTCAGCCCGGAAGAATACCATGCGCTGATCAATCAGGCGATTGCGCTGTTTGAAGGCAATGCAAAGCAGCTGGAAAAAGAACTGACCGAGAAGATGAACGAAGCGGCAGAGGAATTGCAGTTTGAACGTGCAGCGATGCTGCGCGACCGGCTGCGTGCCGTGCAAAAGCTGGGGACGCGGCAGCATGTGGTCGCGGGCGCGTTTGCAGAATTGGATATCATTGCGTTTGTGCAGGGGCAGACGCGGGCATGTGTATGCGTGCTGCATTATGCGGGCGGCGCATTGCAGGACAAAGAATATACGCTGTTCCATCTGACGGGAAGCGATCCGGCTGAGGTGCTTTCTTCATTCGTTAAGCAGTACTATGCGCAGCGCGGTGCAGTGCCAAAGACCGTGTTGCTTTCGCATGAAATCGAGGAGCAGGACGCGGTTGGAGAGTACTTGTCCTCGATTGCGGAGCGTAAGGTGGAGCTGGCCGTGCCGCAGCGCGGCGAGCGGCGTGTGCTGACCAGGCTTGCGGAGAAAAATGCGCGCGAAGAGATAGAGCGGCGCGAAAAACAGTCCGAACGGCGGCATAAATCGCTGGAATTGCTGCAAAATGTGACCGGTATGCTGGCGCTGCCGTTGCGGCTGGAAGCGTATGATATCTCCAACTTTGCCGGGCAGGATACCGTCGGTTCG
>NZ_CAWVCU010000068.1:0-27403 GCF_963927765.1 uncultured Agathobaculum sp.
GGACAACGACCATCACTTTTGATGACCTCAAAACCGCATTGGCCGATCAGAAAACAGGTTCGGATTTGGATTGCTCAACTGCACCAAGACGAGTGTTCTTATGGCATTTGAAACGCTGTAAGAGCACTTTTCTTTTTTGCTTTCATCCGGCAATTTCTGCTGTGGCGTATTTACGAATACACTTAAAAAAATCCATGGTCAGTCTGCCAACCTCAATATAGCCCATAATTTGATACTAAAAAACGCAAAATATGATAATCCATCTTCATTTTGAAACAGTGCAAATTTATATGATATAATTATCATATATTTTGAAGAATGGAGGTGTTTCCTTGCTCCGCCAAATCCGATATTTTCAATCTGTTGTACGAAACAACAGTTTTTCAGAAGCTGCGGAAGAATGCCACATTTCCCAGTCTGCCATCTCCCAGCAAATCAAGGCATTGGAGCAGGAACTGGGCTTTTCTTTGCTGGAACGACATAATCGAAAATTTGTGTTGACTCCTGCGGGAGAACACTTTTATAAAAAGAGCCTAATATTGATTGCGGACTATGAGCAGATGTGCAGCGAAGCCGCTAAGATCGCCCGTAGAGATGATGCGATTCTAAAAATCGGATACCTGCGCAGCCATAACAGCCCAGAGGTCCATCAGGCACTGGAGGAATTTTCCGAAAAATATCCTCGTGTTGATCTTCAACTGTTGTATGGAAACCACGAAGAATTGTTTAACTTGCTGCGCACCGGCGGTGCAGATTTGGTACTCAACGATCAGCGCCGCGCTTTTTCTGATGAATATGTCAATTTGATTTTAGCCACCAACAAAATGTATATTGAATTGGCAACCCGAAACCCTGTGGCAGAACTTTCTTCTGTTACAGTACAGAAACTCAAAAACATTCCCTGTATCTTGGTGGCGTCCAAAGAACAGCAAACTACTGAAAAAGAGTTCTACCAAACTATTATTGGAATTCAGAGTGAAATCCTCTATGCAGAAAATCTGGAGGAGGCGCGCATGAAAGTCATCAGCGGACAGGGCTTTTTGCCTGTGGAAGGCAGCGGTCCGGCTACGACCTTTGGCGCTTCTATCCGCCGCGTTCCCCTTTATCGCGGAGAGGAACAGATTACCCGCAACTACTGCCTGTTCTGGAAAAAGGACAACTCTGGTTATTATGTAGAGGAGTTTGCGGATATTTTGAAAAGAAAGTTTGAATAGATACTTGTTTGCTTTATGGCTGCTCTCGTTCTGCGAGGGCAGCTTTTTTCATATAAGTTAAACTTATCAAATGCAGCGGAAACTCAAATTGATGGAACCCATGGGGATTTTTATAATAAAACCAGACCAATTCAAAGGAGACTACTATGAAAAATGTAATGATATTGACCGGCGCAGGCCAGATTGGCATGGCTATTGCCCGCCGAATAGGATACGAAATGAAAATCGTGATTGGGGACAAAAAGCCAGAGAACGCTCAGGCCATTGCCAAGACCATGAACGATGCTGGATTTTATGTGGTGCCAGTGGCAATGGATCTCTCCAACCGGGCATCTATTCAAAACATTATCTCCGAGGCGCAGAAGTACGGTGACATCACTATGCTGGTGAATGCCGCCGGTGTCTCTCCCAGCCAGGCCCCTATCGAAGCGATTTTGAAGGTGGATCTGTACGGGACTGCTGTTCTGCTGGAGGAGGTAGGTAAAGTGATCGCCCCCGGCGGCGTGGGTGTAACCATTTCCAGTCAGTCCGGTCATCGGATGAAGCAGCTTACCCCGGAGGAAGATGAGCAGCTGGCTTGCACGCCCACCGAGAAACTCCTAAAATTGCCGCTGCTTCAGCTGGAACATATCCGGGACACCCTGCACGCCTACCAGCTCGCCAAGCGCGGCAATGAAAAACGTGTCATGGCGGAGTCCGTCAAATGGGGTAGAAAAGGTGCCCGGATCAACTCCATCTCCCCTGGTATCATTGTCACGCCTCTTGCCATCGACGAATTTAATGGTCCTCGTGGAGACTTTTACAAGAATATGTTTGCCAAATGCCCTGCCGGACGCCCTGGTACGGCGGATGAGGTGGCCAATGTGGCGGAACTACTGATGAGCAATCAAGGTGCCTTTATTACTGGTGCGGACTTCCTCATTGATGGTGGGGCAACTGCCTCTTATTTCTATGGGCCGCTGAAGCCTTAAAAGGAAAAGAGTTAAAATGCAAATTTATTTGCTGGATAATTCATACACGTACAGGTGTTTTCCTATCCATACCTGACAGCCGACCGCATAATAAGAACCGGCTCTCCAAATCGGAGAGCCGGTTCTTATTTTTACTGATCTGCCGTTTTTTCATAAGACAACGCTCAATCACTGAGTAATCGTTCAATTTCCCGTGCAACACCATTCTGAGTATTGGGTTCGATGATCTTTTCAGCTATCTCCTTTAGAAAAGTCACCGCATTCCCCATTGCACGCGTGTGTGTAAAGGATTGGAATAAATTCTCATCGTTATAGCCATGTCCAAACACCAATGCTTCATCAGGTTCCAAGCCATACTGCTCCACAGCCCACAAGGCCATATTCCCCTTCTTCGCTTCGCATGCTGTGATTTCCAGATTCCATGGAGCAGAGGCTGTCACAGTGACATTGGACAAGCAGGACAGGTCCTTTCTGGCCTGCTCCAACGTCACAGTATCTTGAGAAAATGCAAAGATTTTTCGTACCTGAGGAGCATCACTCCAAAAGGTCGACAACTGTGGCATGGAGGCTGCTGTATCGCACAATACATGGAGCATTTCATACTAATTTGCATAGATCTTCTATATCCTTTCGAGCAGCAAGGTTTTCTCTTTTTGTATTTGATGTAACTCTTGATATTACACTAAAGAGGGGCTACACTGCACATGATGTAATATTATTTATTATATCTCTTATGTTATTGGTTTTCTCCGAAAAAGCAAGAGAAATCCAATGAAAATAAATTTCTTGCAGAAAGAGGTCCTGTATGAAAGCAGTTCAAACCAAAAACTATTCCAAAAACATAGATACTGTTTTGTGTGAGATCGCACAACCTGAACCCTCCGATTCTGAGGTACTTATCCGGGCAAAAGCAGCTGCGGTCAATCCTGTAGAGCTTCTGATCCTAACAGGAAGCATTAATTTGATTCAGGACTACGCCATGCCTCTTACATTAGGCAACGAATGCTCTGGAGTGATCGAAAAAGTCGGCAAAAAGGTGCCGGACTTCCTGCCGGAAGATTCTGTCTATACTCGTCTGCTGGTGGCAAAGAGCCCTCTTAACAGTAAAGTAATCATCCAGCTATAATGAAGGATCAGAATATGAAACTATCGATTCCTATTGTAGAAACGATTCAAAAACGGCATAGTGTACGCACTTACCAGGAGCGGATGCTTTCGACTCAGGATCGAGAAGCACTGCTGGATTGCATATCGCGGCTGGATAATCCGTTTGGTATTCCTGTACATAAGTACATCATTGAGAAGAAGCTGCGTGGGGACTGTAAAAAGCTGGGGACTTATGGTGTGATTAAAGGGGCAAGCACATTTCTGGGTGTTTCTATCCCAAATGTGAAATTGGCTCCAGTGGCTGCCGGGTATGAATTTGAAAACCGGATTTTGTATGCCACCCATATAGGGCTTGGGACTGTGTGGCTGGCAGCAACCTTTAACCGAGACAGCTTTTCCCATGCCATGAACATCCCCCAAGAAGAGTTATTTCTGGCTATCTCTCCAGTGGGATATCCGGCAGCCAGACGCAGTTTGACGGAAACACTCATGCGCTCCACCACGAAATCATCCTCACGAAAGGCGTGGGAGAGCCTGTTCTATCAGCAGGATTTTATCACACCGCTTACCGAAAACATGGCCGGTGACTACGCCATCCCGCCGGAAATGGTGCGACTGGCCCCCTCTGCAAAGAATGCACAGCCTTGGCGTGTTCGCAAGGATGAGAACAGCTACCATTTCTATGTAACCTATAAGTCGGGACTGTCTGAAGGCGAAGAATTGATCAAGCGTGTGGATCTTGGCATTGCCCTGTCCCACTTCCACCAAACAGTTATGGAACATAGGCTCACCGGAAACTTTGAATTCATGTCACAGGAGGATGTAAAACTTCCTGAAAACGTACACTACATCATTTTCTTGCGCGCTTAAGAAATAAAAAGGAGATTTTTTATGCAACTCTATGACATCGTGTTCAGCCCCACCGATGGAACACAAAAGGTATCCGCACTTTTGACAAATACGCTGAAAGGCGAAGTGACTCCCATTGATCTCACCGACAGCAAACAGGATTTTCGAGCTGTCCAACTGACATCGGACGATGTTGCAGTGATTGCCGTCCCCTCTTGCGGTGGCCGTGTGCCTGCTGTTGCAATTGACCGCTTGGGCAGCATAACCGGTCATGGTGCCCGGGCCATCTTGGTTTGTGTCTATGGAAATCGGGCCTACGAAGATACGTTGATCGAACTAGAAGATGCTGCTAAACAGGCTGGATTCCAGATAATTGCAGCTGTTGCCGCCATTGCGGAACACTCTATCGCTCGTCAGTTTGCCGCCAACAGACCTGATACACAAGATGCACAGCAGCTTTCCGCGTTCGCCAAGCAGATTCAGGATAAGCTATCTTTGGGCAATACAGCAGAGCCGTCCATCCCTGGAAATCGACCTTATTAAAAATCTGGTGGAGCTGGTATGGTCCCAAAGCCGACAAAGGAATGTACAAAATGCGGTGTACGCGTCCATGAATGCCCTGTTCAGGCAATTAACCCAGAAAACCCGAAAAAGGTGGATGAAAAGGTATGTATCTCTTGTATGCGATGCATCAGTGTATGCCCGCATGCCAACCGTAGGGTAAATCCTGTCATGCTATCTGCCGTTGGTTTGGCACTGAAAAAGGTTTGCTCAGAGCGGAAACAGAATGAGCTGTTCATCTGATGTCATACATTCATCATCATTCTCACTCTTTCTAACACCCTCCAATGCACAGTACATAGCTATCACTCTTCTATCCGAATGAGAAACATTATAGGGTTTGAATTTTTCAAGAAAAGTACTGATTTCAAAGGAAATTCAGTACTTTTCTTTTTGCAAAACCGATAGGTTTAAATTCGGTATCAAGAGCACTACCCTTTCATTTCTATATTCAAAGATAAAAGCAGCGACCGCCTCTCAATTTCAGAAGCAGCCGCTGCCATGTTATCTGTTTTGTTGTCCGCATATTGTCCAAGTGTTTCTTCGATTTAAGGGAGAAAACCGAGAAGATGCTTAACCACCGGATTCCACCCTATCAATCACGCGATCCATCTTAGTCAAAACTTCTGTGGCTGATATTCCTTGCACACCCTGTTCCCTATTGACCTTGGCATTCAGCAGATCCGCATATAAAGATTGTTCGGAACCGATAGGCGATGATAACGGAATCGCTTTGTCTCGCACAATTTGGCGCAAAAACATATTTATGGAACCAGTCAGCGTCAATCCAAGTTGATTGAGTATGGCTTCTGCCTGCTCTTTCAATTCAGAATCAACTCGAATGCTCATGTTGGTACTTGCCATGTAGCCGCGCCCCTTTCTCATTTATAAAATATTGCATTGCCTATGCAATATCCATATAACCGCATCTTTCTTGCCTATCCCCATTCAATAGCATTCTTCATCGCTGCGAGAACCTCTTCGGAGGAATGACGCCGACCGTTAAACATCGCTTCTTGCTCTGCCTGTTGGAGATTACAGTATACTTCGCTGTCAAATTGCAGATTTTCATAGGCTCCCATTCTGCGTTTCATATTCTTCCTGCGATTGGTTGTATGAAGATTGATAGTGTGAAAAGCTATCATCTTCAGCAATTTCTTAATACGCAAGCTGGCAAATCCAATTCTCAACTCCAGAAAATCAGAGGCGTTATTAACCAAATGTTCCTACGCGCTGAATTAGATCGCGTCATTAACCACACACCAGCCAGAAAACTTTTCCTGCCAAAAGGGACGGAAAAACCGCGCAGATCCATTACAGAGGCAGAACGTGCGGCTTTGTACAAAGCGATTGAATTTCACAAAGGAAAGGTATGGATTCTTTTCATGCTGCGATGTGGTCTAAGACGAGGAGAAACCATTCCCCTTAGATGGAAGGACATAGATTTTGAGACTGGAATTTTAACTATCAACAAGGCCATTGAGTATGATGGGGACACTCCTAAGGTTAAATCAACAAAAGCCGAGAGCGGTATTAGATATGTACCCATCCCGCCAGATTTTTTGCAGCTATTAAAAGAGCGTAAGAAAATTCGTCGTGAAGATGATAACCATTTGATCATCTATAACAGAAACGGAAGAATGTTCAGTCAGACACAGGTACGTAGGATGTGGATAAGCGTTCAACGCCGATGGGACATTGCACTGAGAGCCGAAACCTCCCCCACATGGTAAGGTGCTTACACATGTTCTTGACCAGGACATAACGCCCCATTATCTCCGGCACACCTATTGTACGGATTTACGACGGCAAGGGATTTCGTTAATTATGCCATCTGTTTTTGAGCTATTTTCGAGGCATTTCCATCGATTGTTTCCACATCGTTTCCACATTTATTCCGCACAATACGATAGAATACAATAACATCGCCAACTATTTTCAGCTTAAGATTTGAACATTACTGTCGATAATAGCAACAAAATTAATCAAAAACAGCAAAACCGTCCCTTATGGGACGGTTTCGGATGGTGGACATTGACGGGTTCGAACCGCCGACCTTCCGCACGTCAAGCGGATGCTCTTCCAGCTGAGCTAAATGTCCGTAACTCGGGCAATGAAAACCATCGCCCGGATCAATTGTCTTACTTTTTGCAGCGCTCCAGATACTCGCCCGTACGGGTGTCAATCTTGATGCGCTCGCCCTGCTCGATGAACAGCGGAACCTGAACGGTTGCACCAGTTTCAACGGTCGCGGGCTTCAGCGTATTGGTTGCAGTGTTGCCCTTGAAGCCAGGATCAGTCTCAGTGATCTCCAACTCAACAAAGAGCGGCGCCTCAACTGCATAAACATTGCCCTTGTAAGAGCAAACCTTGCAGTTCTCGTTTTCCTTCACGAAACGGAAATCGTCGCCGAGCGTATCCTTGCTGATCGGGATCTGCTCATAGGTTTCGTTATCCATGAAGTAATACAGGTCACCTTCGTTGTAAAGGTACTGCATGTCGCGGCGTTCTACATAAGCCGCTTCATATTTATCAGTCGGGTTGAAGGAACGCTCGGTTACTGCACCAGTAATGACATTCTTCATCTTTACGCGAACGAACGCCGCACCCTTGCCCGGCTTTACGTGCTGAAACTCAATGACCTGCAGCACCTGACCGTCCATTTCAAAAGTTGTGCCGTTACGAAATTCGCCTGCCAGCATATCGGTATTCCTCCATAGTGATTTATCCTCGTTTGAACTGTCTCTCGAACAGTGCTCGTTTATTCTACCGCAAATTTCTTCTTTTTGCAAGAGGTAATTATAATTTTCTTGAAATTTTTTTGTGGAACGGAAAAAGGGCGGCTCAGCCGCAGGCCGCGCCGCCCTTTTCTCTGCTTTGGGAATATGTGGCTTAATCAGCAGCAGCAGTTGTTGCCGCACGTGCAGCAGCCGTTATCCGAACCACAGCCACAGCTGTTGCCATTGCCCTGCTCGCAGCAGATCCAGATCAGGATGATGACAACAATGATCCACCACCAGTTATTCTCGCCAAAAATAGAGCTAGAAGAGCACATAAGGAATTTCCTCCTATCAAAGATTTCACTTCATACTATGGAGCAAACCCTCAGGTGGTGACAGATATATTAAAGTATTTTTCCGCAAAGGCCGTCCCGGTGCAAATCTTCCAGACGCACGGTAACCGGACTGTTTTTCCACACCCGCTCGTCTTCTTCTATATATATGGGAAAGCCGTATGTGCCATGCGCTGCCCAGAAGCCTGCTGTGCGGTGTTCCGGCAGCACAGTCAGTTTGCTGCCCATAAACCCCTTGCGGTATGCTTCGCTCAGCTGCTGCGCCACCGCCTTGGCCCGTTCTGCGCGCGCCGCCTTCGTCTGCTGGGCAAGCTGCCCCGGCAACTTCGCCGCACGCGTGCCTTCCCGCACAGAAAACGGAAACACATGCACCGCCGCAAATTTGCAGCGCTCGAGAAACGCAAGCGTTGTCTCGAATTCTTCCTCCGTTTCCCCCGGAAAGCCCACAATCAGATCGGTCGTGATCGAGGCATCCGGAAATACCTCCCGAATCCGCTCCACTGCCTGATAATATTCCTCTGCCGTGTATTTGCGTCCCATCCGCTCAAGTACGCTGTCGCAGCCACTCTGCAAGGAAAGGTGAAAATGACGCGCCAGATTGGAAAAGTCCGCCAACCGACTGCAAAATTCTGCATCCACCACGCGCGGGTCGAGCGATCCGAGCCGGAACCGCATCTTGGGATGCGCTGGAAGCAAATTGCACAGCAAATCCGTAAGCGAAACAGCGGGCTTCAAGTCGCGCCCATACGACGCAATCTCAATGCCGGTCAGCACAATTTCATGCACACCCTGCCGTTCCAGACGCGCCGTTTCTTGCTTCGCCTGCGCGGGCGTCAGCGAACGCACCCGTCCGCGTGCATATGGGATGATGCAATAGGTACAAAAGTTGTTGCACCCATCCTCTATTTTCAGCAGCGCTCGCGTACGGCCTCTGGGAACCCCGGCTGGAAGCACCTCATACCGCTCTTCCTCCGCGACAGCATACGATACAGCCTTTCCCTGTACCGCAGCTTCGCACAGTGCAATCACCTCCGCACGGTTGCCCGTTCCGCAGACGAGATCGACCTCCCCTGTCGCACGCACACGCTCCGGGTCGGTTTGCGCAAAGCAGCCGCAAGCCGCGATCACCGCCCGCGGATTATCCTTGCGCAGCCGGTGGAACGCGCGGATGTTCTTATGGTCGGACACAGATGTGACCGTGCAGGTATTGATGATAACCGCATCCGCGTCCTTATCCACAATCTCATGTCCGCGTGCCTGTGCCAGCTGCTCGAGCGCCTGCGTTTCAAATAAATTGACCTTACACCCCAGAGTGAAAAAAGAAACCTTCATGAAAGCCCCTACCAAATTGTTGTATTTGCCGCCTTATTGTATCACAAAATAGCGGTTTTTCCAACCAATTTTAATTCCCATTTGACAAATGACGGCAACCATGCTATACTGTTTCCATAATGTAACTTTGTAATGTAACCGTTTTGTAACTATAAGGAGTGCACAAAATGCCTACCACCGCCAAGAAGAAAGAGCTTCTGGAATATAAAGGTCACCCGCTGATGCGCAAGGAAAACATCATTTATTATGGTTCGATGAGCGATTCCCACATTATTATGATGCAGATTCTGGACGCTGGCGAGGTCAAGGGCCTGCCGGTCGCCAAGCGCGTTTCCGTTCAATTGCAGCAAACCAATCCCAACGTGCGAATCAAAGAGCGCATCGTAAAAAAGACTGAGAAAAACAGTCTGTGGGCCGCCATGGACATTGCCTCCATCTGGCTCGGCCGCGCACTGAACAACAAGTAATCCACAGTTGGCTAAGACAAACGGAGGCTTATCCATGAAATCAACAAAGAAATTATTCCGCATCGCCGTCACCGGCATGCTTGCTGTATCCATGCTTCTCCCCAATTCGCTGGCTATGTACCAGGCAAAGGTGAAAGCGGATGCACTGTATCTGCGCGAATCTCCCGGCGGCGACGTCATCGCCACCCTGTCGCAGGACACCGTTGTTGCCGTTCTGAATAACAGCAGCAGCTGGTATAAGGTTGTTGCCAACGGCAAGGAGGGCTACGTCAGCGGCGAGTATCTGACCGGTACGACCACTACTGATTTTTCGCTCGGCAAAGCAAAAATCGTTTGCGATACCACGGTCAATTTCCGTTCGCAGCCGAACACCTCTTCCAGCGTGCTCGCTTCTTTGAAAAACGGCACAGTCGTCGATGTGACTGGTGTACAGAGCAACTGGTTTAAGGTTACATATAACGGCAAGACCGGTTATGTGCATCCGGATTATATCAGCTTCTCCGTCACAGAGGGGACAAGCTCTAATTCCGGCAGCTCTTCTGCCAACAATTCCAGCTCTGAAACCATCGTACCTTCTGCTAACGCAGTCGCCTATACCGGTACCAGCGAAAAGCGTGCAGAGGTTCTGGAATATGCAGCGCAGTTCCTTGGAACCCCGTATGTATACGGCGGCAGCACGCCGAGCGGCTTTGACTGCTCCGGCTTTACCTCTTATGTATTTGCCAACACGGTCGGTACCATTCCGCGTGTTGCCCAGTCCCAGTTTGACGCCACCACGCGCGTATCGCTGGAGGATCTTGAGCCGGGCGATCTCGTATTCTTCGGCAGCAGCCCCTCCTCTATCAGCCACGTGGGCATCTATGTAGGTGACGATACGTTCATCCATTCCCCGCATACCGGTGAAGTGGTCAAGTATGAATCGCTGTCCGGCACCTATCTGACCCGCTTCCAGGGCGGCGGCCGCGTGATTTTTGATTAACGGACAAGCTATATTGCTGTGAAACGGCATGACCCATTTGGGTCATGCCGTTTTTCCGTTGCTGTTTTACCCTGCTGTCAACCGCAGGGCGCCATCTGTCCATTCTAACTTTTCCGGTGTCATACCCTCCTGCGTGAAATATGCGTTAATGGAAGCCGCCACCTGATCGGTCAACGATGAAACCAGCTCCGCCGGTATCGCGATCTCACCGATTTCCGCTTTTTCGCATTGCAGCGTGATCTTCCCATCTGCTACGGAAGCCGTCCATGCGCCGTACATGCGGCACTCATCCGGCAGAAACATCAGAGCAGTGCGCAGTCCACCCGGCACCAGCCCGCTTTCCTGCAAATCCTGCTTGCTCACTAAAACGACAACAGAAATCGTTTCATCCGCGCCAATCTTTGTTGTAATTTCGTGCGCCGGTATGGGCAGTGCCTCACCAATCAATTCACACAACTCTGCTTCCCGCAATTCCATTCCCGTTTCCTCCTGCTCCGGTAAAGTCGGACTGCCCGTCTCCGGCGGAACCGTCTGCTCCGGATGGCCGAGCAGCATCCTGCCGATCATTGCGAGACACAGCAGCATGCACACACCCAGAATAATGGTGTAGACATGGCTTTTTTCTTCCTGCATCCAGCGCCGCCCCCTTCCTACACCCTATCCTATGCGGTCAGAGCTGCACTTATGTCCAGCATTGCCGCTTCTCTGACAGGCGCAAAAGCACCGTTCATCCCCCGCCCTTCAAGACCAATGCCAAGAAAAAAAAAGGGGCGCTCCTTTCGGAGCGTCCCTTTTCCGCTTTGTGAAGTCGTATCCGGCTCAGCAGCCGCACTTGCTGCCGCATCCGCAGCCGCCCGAATTGCTGTTGCCGTTGCCGCAGCCACAGCCGTTCGAGTTGCCGCCCAACGTGCCGCACAGATTCTCTCCGCACTCCTGCTTGGGCGGGAAGAATTCATCGATCGGGAATTCAAAGTTTGCGAAGATCTCGCAGGGATCCTGCTCGCCGCCTACGCCGCTGTTCGAGCAGTCGCGGCGCGGCAGACAGATATCATACGCCGGCATGAGCAGCTGGATATCTCGCTCCAGACGAATGATAGAGAACTGTCCGAGCGTAACGAACAGCTGATAGCCGTCGTTGTCCAGCACCAGATTGTCGCCGCCGAAGCAAGAGCAGATCGAGCGCGGTACTTCGTGCAGTGCGCAGCAGCAGCAGTTGCACGAAGTCTCCGGTGCAACCACGCGCGCGTCCAACACGATCGGATCAACCACCTCGACCACGGCGGTCGGCTTGTTGCTGTCAGGTGCCAGCTGTACATCCACACCGTCCTCGACATAGCGGGAGGAGAAGATGCGTGCGCCGCCCTCGCCGCCGAACAGCACCACGCGCTTGTCAAACACGGCAAGACCGTCGATGATACGCGGACGGCCGACCACGCAGCTGACCTCGCACTCAATGCGATAGAAGAAGCGGATATCAACCGTATAGCAGCCACGGTTAAACGGCTTCCGAGGTTACCACATCCCTATTCCCTCATTTTGCATCGAAATCCGACCGCATTTTTTGTCGTTTTCCAGAAAAAAGCCGCCCTTCCGGGCGGCTTTTCCTCTATGCTCTCAGCCTGTCAATCGGTGTAACGCTTATTCATCGTCCTGCAAGGCGTCAAAGCCTTCTGCGCCTGTGCGCACCTTGATAACATTCTCCACATCGTAAACAAAGATTTTACCGTCACCGATATGACCAGTATACAGCACCTTCTTGACCGTCTCCACCACGGTTTCCACCGGCACCTTGGATACAACGACTTCCATCTTGATCTTAGGCAACAGCGTCATATCTACCTCTGCGCCGCGGTAATACTCTGCCGCGCCCTTCTGGATACCGCAGCCGATGACGTTGGTCACCGTCATGCCGGATACGCCGATCGCGCCCAGTGCTTCCTTGAGCACTTCAAACTTGGACTGCTTGGTAACGATCACAATCTTGGTCAGCTTGTGCTCGCCACCTTCAGTAGTCACCTTGGTAACCGGCACCGCCTTCTCCACGGCTACCGGAATGGTATCTAACATCGAAGCCGCCTTTTCGGCCGCCTTAGTGCCCAGCACATTCGGCACCACCGGCATAAAGTCCGCATACGCCGAGGACAGACCATGCTCCGGCTTGTCGAGACCCATGATTTCCTCTGCCTCTGTTACACGCAGGCCAATGGTGTGCTTGATGATCTGGAACACAATCGTCATCGTAACGGCAACCCACGCGATAACTGCAACCATACCGAGCGCCTGGATGGCCAGCGCATGCACGCCACCACCATAGAACAGACCGACCGGCGCAATCTCGGTGCTGCCATAAGCATAGTAACCGAACAGACCAACCATCAGCGTGCCGGTTGCGCCGCACAGACCATGCACTCCGACCGCACCCACCGGATCATCTACCTTAAGCTTCTGATCGACAAACTCGATACCGAATACCACGACAAAACCTGCAATGATACCAATGACCGCTGCGCCAAATGGCGTTACCGTGTCACAGCCTGCCGTGATGGCAACCAGACCAGCGAGCGAACCGTTCAGCGTCATGGAAACATCCGGCTTTTTGTAGCGAATCCATGTGATGCACATGACCGTCACGGTCGCAACCGCAGCCGCCATGTTGGTGGTCACAAAGACACGGGCTGCCACTTCTGCGCCCTCACCGGACAGGGCAACGGTCGAGCCGCCGTTAAAGCCAAACCAGCAGAACCAGAGGATAAACACGCCGAGCGCGCCCAGCGTCAGCGAATGGCCGGGAATCGCGCGCGCCTTACCGTCCTTAGTGTACTTGCCGATGCGAGGCCCGAGGATCGCCGCGCCGATGAGCGCCGCAACGCCGCCAACCATATGCACCGCCGTGGAACCGGCAAAATCATGGAAGCCCAGCTCAGCCAGCCAGCCGCCGCCCCAGATCCAGTGACCCGAGATCGGATAAACAATCGCAGAAATGACCATGGAGTAGATGCAGTAGGCCGAGAACTTGGTACGTTCCGCCATCGAACCGGAGACGATCGTCGCCGCCGTTGCGCAGAACACGGTCTGGAAAATGAGTGTCGTCCAGTTGTAGCCTTCGCCAACTACGCCGTCTGCGAAGAAATCAAAGCCGCCGAACAGACCGTTCATCGAACCGAACATAATGCCGAAGCCCACCAGCCAGAAAATCGGTGTGCCAAGGCTGAAATCCATCAGGTTCTTCATGATGATGTTGCCCGCATTTTTCGCACGGGTAAAGCCGGTTTCCACCATTGCAAAGCCCGCCTGCATGAAAAATACGAGCGCTGCGGCGATCAGTGTCCAGCCGACATCCATCGAAGTCGCAAGTGCATTGAACTCCATTGATAAAACCCCCTAAAAAATTAAAATGGCGTGTATCCCCTGCCGCCCTTTCGGGCAAGCAGGAAACACACGCCATTGTGTACAATGATGATGAAAATACGTATTTTATACGTAGAACAAAATGTCGGAATAAGTCGGGAACGGCCAGTACTTCTTGCCCACCAGCATTTCCAGCTGATCGGCCGGTGCACGGACTGCATCCATCGCGGGCAGGATCGTGTCGTGATAGTAATTGGCGACCGTCTCCGCGTCCGCTGCGGGTGCTTTTGCCACCGCCGCATCCAGTGCAAGATTCTTGGTGTACAGTTCTTCTGTCAGCGCAGACACGCGGCCCAGAAGATCGGCTTCCATGCCGCCTGCAACGCCGGCTTCCTTCTTATTCTTGACCGTCTTAGCCAGATCGCTCTGATATGCCACGCAAGCCGGCAGAATCTCCTCGCGCACCATGTCGCTCATGGTCAGCGCTTCGATGTGCAGCGTCTTGTAGTATTCCTCCAGCAGCGCTTCCTCACGGGACTCCATCTCCACGCGGCTGTAAACACCATGACGGGTAAACAGCTCTACATTCGCCTCATCCGTATAGTGCGGCAGTGCATCCGCTGTGGATTTGAGGTTGTGCAGGCCGCGCGCTTCCGCTTCAGCAACCCAAGCATCGTCGTAGCCATTGCCGTTGAAGATGATGCGCTTATGTGCCTTGATCTCGCGCTTGATGAGCGCAATCAGCGCGGTCTTGAAGTCATCCGCCTTCTCCAGTTCGTCCGCGAACAGGCGAAGCTCCTCTGCGACCGCCGTGTTGATCATGATATTGGGGCACGCGATATTGATCGCGGAACCCAGCATACGGAACTCAAACTTGTTGCCGGTGAACGCAAAGGGAGAGGTACGGTTGCGGTCGGTGGTATCCTTCGGGATATCCGGCAGAACGGAAACGCCCAGATCCATCTTGGTCTTGGCAATATCGGTGTAATCCTCGCCGGACTCGATCGCGTCAAGGATCGCCTGCAGCTCGTCGCCGATGAACATGGAAACGATGGCCGGAGGCGCTTCGTTTGCGCCCAGACGATGGTCATTGCCCGCAGAAGCAACCGAAATGCGCAGCAGATCCTGATATTCGTCCACTGCCTTGATGACCGCAGTCAGGAACAGCAGGAACTGTGCATTCTCGCTCGGGGTCTTGCCCGGCTCGAGCAGGTTCTCACCCTCGTCGGTGGAAATCGACCAGTTGTTGTGCTTACCGGAGCCGTTGACGCCGTCGAACGGCTTTTCATGCAGCAGGCAGATAAAGCCATGCTTCTGCGCCACGCGCTTCATGACCTCCATGGTCAGCTGGTTGTGGTCGGTTGCAATATTGGTGGTGGTGAACACCGGCGCCATCTCGTGCTGGGCCGGAGCAACCTCGTTGTGCTTGGTCTTGGCAAAGATGCCGAGCTTCCACAGCTCCTCATCCAGCTCCTGCATGAATGCCGCCACGCGCGGACGGATGGAGCCGAAGTAGTGATCCTCCATCTCCTGTCCCTTGGGGGGCTTGGCGCCGAACAGCGTGCGGCCGGTGAAAATCAGGTCCTTGCGCTGTGCATAGTCCTTCTTGTCGATCAGGAAGTACTCCTGCTCGGGGCCGACCGTCGTAGAAACGCGGCGAACATTCTTGCCGAACAGCTTGAGCACACGGCAAGCCTGCGTGCTGATTGCTTCCATCGAGCGCAGCAGCGGGGTCTTTTTGTCGAGGATCTCGCCGGTATAAGAGCAGAACGCGGTCGGGATATAGAGCGAACCGTCCTTGACGAACGCATAGCTGGTCGGGTCCCATGCGGTATAGCCGCGCGCCTCAAAGGTGGCGCGCAATCCGCCGGACGGGAACGAGGATGCATCCGGTTCACCCTTAATCAGTTCCTTGCCGGAAAACTCCATCATAACGCTGCCGTCATCGGTGGGCGAGATGAAAGAGTCGTGCTTTTCCGCCGTTACGCCGGTCATCGGCTGGAACCAATGGGTGTAATGGGTTGCTCCCTTGGAAACCGCCCAGTCCTTCATAGCAGTCGCTACAACCGCAGCGACGTCCGCGTCGATCGCCGTGCCCTCTCGCATGGTTTTCTTCAGCTTTTTGTAAACGTCCTTGGGCAGACGTTCCTTCATGACGGTCTCGTTAAAGACCATGCTGCCGAACAGCTCGGGGACATTCTTTGCTGTCATCATGAATGTTCGCTCCTTTATATGTAAATTTTGTTACCCAACGAATGGAATATAACAAAACAGGCGCTGCGGGTCGTGTTCCCACAGCGCCTTTGCTGTTAACACTTTGCATTATAGCGGGCTGATCTTTTTTTGTCAAGGTCTCCGGACACTCTTTTTCGCCCAAACGGGCGATTTGATGCAACCTTCTGAAAACCAACCGGGCAGAACGCGACCATTCTATGCAAATTGTAAAAAATTGATTATTTCCACTGTTTTCCCGCTTGACGCTGCCGCCTGTACTGTAATAGAATAGGTACACGGACAAAGGCGTCCGCCAGAGCCGGGGATCATTTTCGATCCTCGGCTCTGGCGGGCGTCTTTTTTATACCTACCCCCCGTCCGGCGGCGTATCCCACTTACTGACGCACGTCCGGCGGTCGGCTTCCCCGCAGGGGGAACGCCCTGCAACGCGCATATAAAAGGAGGAAGCACCATGTTGCAAAAAGAAGGCAAAATCCGTATTCCGGCGGGCTGCGCAATCTCCGGCATCTTCCATAAGGACGGTACGCGCGAAAACGGCACGCGCATCATCGACTCCATCCGCACCATGCATGATCGTTCCAACGGTCTGGGCGGCGGCTTCGCCGGCTACGGTATCTATCCCGAGTACGCCGACTTCTATGCGTTCCATATATTCTATGATACGCAGCACGCAAAGGAGGAATGTGAAAAGGAGCTAGAGCGGCACTTCGATATCGTAAACCTCTCCAAGATTCCAACGCGCCGCCACCCCCGCATCACCGATGAGCCGATGATCTGGCGGTATTTCGTCACCCCGCTGCACACCAAACTGGCCTCCAGCCAGCTGGATGAGCGCGAATTCGTCGCCCGTTTCGTCATCCGCATCAACCATACACTGGATGGCGCGTACATCTTCTCTTCGGGCAAGAATATGGGCGTATTCAAGGCATCCGGTTTTCCGGAGGATGTTGGCGAGTATTATCGTCTGGAGGAATACGAAGCCTACTCCTGGACCTGCCACGGCCGCTATCCGACCAACACCCCCGGCTGGTGGGGCGGTGCGCATCCGTTCGCGCTGCTGGACACCACGGTGGTTCATAACGGCGAGATTTCCTCTTATGACGCAAACCGCCGCTTCATTGAAATGTTCGGCTATTCCTGCGACCTGCTGACCGATACCGAGGTCATCACCTACATCGTTGATTATCTTGGCCGCAAGCTCGGTCTGACCCTGGAAGAGATCAGCCGCGTCATTGCTGCGCCGTTCTGGTCTACCATTGAAAAGCAGGAGCCCGCCGAGCGCGAACGGCTCACTTATCTGCGCAATGCCTTCGCCTCTTTGATGGTCACCGGCCCGTTCTCGATCCTTGTGGGCTTTGAGGGCGGCCTGATGGCACTCAATGACCGCCTCAAGCTGCGCAGTATGGTGGTGGGCGAAAAGGACGAGACGGTTTATATTGCGTCCGAAGAATGTGCGGTGCGTGTGATCGCACCCGAACTGGATCGCATCTGGGCGCCGCGCGGCGGCGAAGCGGTCATCGTCCGATTGAATGAAGGAGGAGAGCAGTAATGGCGATTGATTTTCTGTATCCGCAGTATGAGGTCGTGCGCAATTACGACCGCTGCATCGCCTGCCGCGCCTGTGAGCGGCAGTGTGCCAACGAAGTGCATTTCTATGATCCGGAATTTGAAAAGATGATGGTGGACGAGAGTAAATGTGTCAACTGCCACCGCTGCGTCTCGCTCTGCCCGACGCGCGCACTGAAAATCGTCAAAACCGATCACACCTTCAAGGAAAACGCCAACTGGACAGGCAAGGCCATTTCTGAGGTTTACCGGCAGGCTGGCTCGGGCGGCGTGCTGCTGTCCTCGATGGGCAACCCCGAGCCGTACCCGATTTACTGGGATAAAATCCTCATCAACGCATCGCAGGTCACCAACCCCTCGATTGACCCGCTCCGCGAGCCGATGGAAACCAAAACCTTCCTCGGCAAAAAGCCCGGCAAAATCGAGCGCGACGAAAACGGCCGTCTGGTTCCCAACATGTCCCCGCAGCTCGAACTGAACGTACCGATCATGTTCTCCGCGATGAGCTATGGCTCGATCTCCTATAATGCGCACGAATCGCTCGCCCGCGCTGCCTGCGCGCTGGGCACCTACTACAACACCGGCGAGGGCGGCCTGCATCCGGACTTCTATCAGTATGGCCCGCACACCATTGTGCAGGTCGCGTCCGGCCGCTTCGGCGTACATAAGGACTATCTGGAAGCGGGCGCAGCCATTGAAATCAAGATGGGGCAGGGCGCAAAGCCCGGCATCGGCGGTCACCTGCCCGGCCACAAGGTCGGCCCGGATATCTCCAAGACCCGTATGATCCCGGAGGGCACGGACGCCATCTCCCCCGCTCCGCACCACGATATCTACTCGATTGAGGATCTGCGGCAGCTTGTATTCTCGCTCAAGGAAGCAACCGAGTACAAGAAGCCGGTCATGGTCAAGATTGCCGCAGTACACAATGTCGCCGCCATCGCGTCTGGCGTTGCCCGCTCGGGTGCGGACGTGATCTGCATCGACGGCTACCGCGGCGGCACGGGCGCCGCCCCGACCCGCATCCGCGACAACGTCGGCATCCCGATCGAGCTGGCGCTCGCCGCGGTCGATCAGCGGCTGCGCGACGAAGGCATCCGCGATCAGGTTTCTGTGGTTGTCGGCGGCTCAATCCGCAACTCGGCCGATCTGTTAAAAGCCATCGCGCTCGGCGCAGACGCATGCTACATCGCTACCTCCGCCCTGCTCGCACTGGGCTGCCACTTGTGCCGCTCCTGTCAGACCGGCAAGTGCAACTGGGGCATTGCAACTCAGCGCCCCGAGCTGGTCAAGCGCCTTAATCCAGATATCGGCTCGCAGCGCCTGATCAATCTGGTCACCGCATGGGATCACGAACTGAAAGAAATGATGGGTGGCATGGGCATCAACTCGATCGAAGCGCTGCGCGGCAATCGATTGATGCTGCGCGGACTCGGCCTGACCCAGAAGGAGCTTAATATCCTCGGCATCAAGCATGCGGGCGAATAAGGAGGAAAGCAACGATGAAACGAGTTTATGTCAATGAAAAATGGTGTCTCGGCTGCCATTTATGCGAATATTACTGCGTCTTTGCCAACTCCGGCAAGTCCTCGATGGTCAAGGCGCTCAAGGATCATAAAATCGCGCCGCGCATCCGTATCGAGGAGCGCAATAACATCTCCTTTGCGGTTAACTGCCGCCATTGCACCGACCCGCTGTGCGTCAAGGGCTGCATTTCGGGCGCGCTGACCATCGTAGACGGCGCGGTGCAGATTGACTCGGATAAGTGCGTCGGCTGCTACACCTGCATCCTGTCCTGTCCGTACGGCGCGCTGTCGACCTCCAACGAGGGCGCAATCCAGAAATGCGAGTTGTGCGCCAAGAACGAGTTTGGTCAGCCCATGTGCGTACAGGGCTGCCCGAACAAGGCTATCGTCTATGAAGAGAGGTGAAATCGGCATGAATTACGTGATTATTGGCAACGGCACCGCCGCAGTCGGCACGATCGAAGGCATCCGTGCGGTCGATCGCGACAGTGCTATCACCGTCATTTCGGATGAGATTTATCCGGTGTACGGTCGTCCGCTGATCTCCTATCTGCTGCTCGGCAAAACGACCGAGGACAAAATGCTGCATTACCGTCCGGCTGACTTTTACGAGAAAAACGGTGTCAAGACCATGCTCGGCCGCACGGTGACCAAAATTGACCCTGCTGCAAAGACCGTGCTGCTCGAGGGCGGCGAGGCTGTGCCCTATGACAAGCTGTGCATCTGCACAGGTTCTCGTCCGTTCGTCCCGCCCATGGAGGGGCTGGACACCGTGCAGAACAAGACTAGCTTCATGACGCTCGACGACGCCAAGCGGCTGAACAATATGCTTGGTGACGCGAACGACAAGCGCGTGCTCATCATCGGCGCGGGCCTGATTGGTCTGAAGTGTGCCGAGGGCATCTACCAGCGCGTGGGCGAGCTGACGGTCATTGACCTTGCGCCCCGCATCCTGCCCAACGTACTGACTGAAGCGCCTGCCGCCATCATCCAGAAGCACATCGAAAGCAAGGGTGTGCGCTTCATCCTCGGTGACAGCGTTGCCCGGTTTGACGGCAATACCGCCACCCTGCAAAGCGGCGGCACGATCGACTTTGACGTGCTGGTGATTGCGGTTGGCGTGCGGCCGAACACCGAACTGGCAGCGGACGCGGGCTGCGAAGTGAACCGTGGTATCCTGACCGACGATCACTCCGCCACCACTGTGCCGGATATTTACGCGGCAGGTGACTGCACCGTGTCGCACGACATTACCGCGGATACCGACCGCATTCTCGCCATCCTGCCCAACGCTTATATGCAAGGCGAAACCGCAGGCCGCAACATGGCGGGCGGCAGTACATCCTTCGACAAGGCCATCCCCATGAACGCATCCGGCTTCATGGGACTGCACATGATTACCGCCGGTGCTTATGATGGTGAAACCTATCTCGAGCAGGACGAAGAGCACTATAAGCTGCTGGTCACGCAGGATAATCATCTGGTCGGCTTCATCATGATCGGCGATGTAGACCGCGCGGGCATCTATACCTCTCTCATCCGCGAGCGCACCCCGCTCGACACCATCGACTTCGACCTGATCCGCGAAAAGCCGCAGCTGATGGCATTCTCCCGTGCCGAACGCGCGAAAAAGTTAGGAGGCGCACACTGATGACCACTGTACAGGCAAACCTTACCTATTATCAGCAGCTCAATGAGCAGATCCGCGCGATCGACGACAGCGAGATCACGGTGGAAAACGTGATCGGCCAGCGGTATCTCGGCTGCGGCTCCGCGGGCCGCACCATCACCATCCACGGCACGCCCGGCAATGGTCTGGGCCAGTACCTTTGCGGCTCGACCATTGAAGTGTTCGGCAACGCGCAGGAAGCGGTGGGAGACACCATGAACCAAGGCGATATCATTGTTCATGGCAATGTGGGCGACGCCTGCGGCTACGGCATGCGCGGCGGTCGCATTTTCATCGAGGGCGACTGCGGCTATCGCGGCGGCATCCATATGAAGGCCTACGAGCAGCACTTCCCTGTTATCGTCATCGGCGGCAAAGCCGGCTCGTTCCTCGGCGAATATCAGGCCGGCGGCCTGATTCTGGTGCTGGGACGCGAGCAGGACGGCGCCTACCCCGCCGGAAATTTCTGCGGCACCGGTATGCATGGCGGCAAAATTGTGTTAAGATGTGATAAAGCCCCGACCGGTCTGCCACCGCAGGTGCTGGTCAGCCCGGCATCGCAGGCTGACCTTGACGGCATTACGCCGTATCTGGAGGAATACTGCCGCCATTTCGGCGGCGACGCTGCCACCCTGCTCGCGCAGCAATATTATGTGCTGTCCCCCCATCCGGAGGCCGGTTACCATCAGCTTTATACCTACGAATCCTGATTTTTGCGCTGCATGGCGCATATCATATTTATTCAGAGAGGAGCGCGGCTCTTATGGACACCACCATGCACGAAGTGCTGCAATTTATCGAGGAAAACGACGTTAAATTCATCCGTCTGGCCTTTTGCGACATCTTCGGCAATCAGAAAAACATCGCCATCATGCCGACCGAGCTGACGCGCGCCTTTGAACACGGCATCCATTTCAATGCGTCCTCGCTGCGCGGATTTCTCAATGTCGATGACTCCGATCTGCTGCTGTTCCCCGACCCCGCGACGCTGTCCGTGCTGCCGTGGCGGCCCACGCAGGGGCGCGTCGTGCGGTTCTATTGCGATATCCGCTATCCGGACGGTACGCCCTTCGAGGGCGACGGCCGTCACCTGCTTCGCGAGGCCAGCCGCCGCGCCCGTCAGTCGGGCTATTCCATCATGATGGGCACAGCAAGCGAGTTTTACCTGTTTGAGCTGGACGAGAACGGACGTCCCACCATCATCCCTCACGACCACGGCGAATATTTCGACGTGGCTCCGCTGGACAAGGCGGAAAACGTGCGCCGCCAGATCTGCCTGACGCTCGAGGAAATGAATATCCAGCCCGAATCCTCACACCACGAGCAAGGCCCCGGCCAGCATGAGATTGACTTCCGCTATGCGGAAGCGCTGGAGGCGGCGGATAATTTTGTCACCTTCAAGTGGGTGGTCAAATCCATTGCCGCATCGAGCGGTCTGCACGCCTCATTCCTGCCCAAACCCCTGCCCAGCATTCCCGGCAGCGGTCTGCACCTGTCCATTTCCATCATGCGGAACGGACAAAATCTGTTCCACCCGGGCTTTGACCAAAGCAAGGATGGACGCAGCTTTGTTGCTGGCATCTTGCAGCACGCGGCGGAAATGACCATCTTCGGCAACCCGCTGACCAACTCGTTCCAGCGGCTGGGCGAATTTGAAGCGCCCAAGTATATCACTTGGTCGCACCAGAACCGCGCGCCGCTGATCGCCGTGCCTCTGGCAAACGGCAAGCTGGCCAACCGCATGAAGGTGCGCTCGTTCGACGGCTGCATCAATCCCTATATCGTCTTTGCGCTGCTCATCCACGCAGGTCTGGACGGCATCGAACAGCAGCTGCCGCTCGCCCCTGCGTGCAATGACAACCTGTTCACCGCCTCGGATGCGGTACGTGCCCAATATCAAGCGCTGCCCGGCTCACTTTGCGAAGCCATCCGCTGCGCACAGGACAGCCCTTTCATCACCCGCCATCTGCCGACGAAGGCGCGCGAAGCGTTTTTCGCCGCCAAGCAGGTCGAGCACGACCGCATTGCACTGGCGGATGACCGCTTTTCCGCCGAGCGCACGCTGTACTTCGAGCGCTACTGATTTTACTCCCATCCTTACCCGAAAGGAGGGAAACGCTGCTTGGAACGCATCATGATCGTTTCCGCCACGCAAAAATCCCATGCCATGCTGACACAATTTCTCACCTCCTGCGGTGTGCAGGCCAAAACCGTTGCGGTTTCCTCCGGTTCGGAAGCCCGCCGCGCACTGGTGGACGGCGACTTTGATCTGGTTCTGGTCAACACGCCCTTGCCGGATGAATTCGGTCATGAGCTGGCGCAAACTGCCGCATGCGATACGCTTGCCGGCGTGATCCTGCTGGCAAAAGCCGAAGTCGCCGACAGTGTTGCCGAAAAGGTGGAGGACGACGGGGTTTTTGTCATCCCCAAACCGCTGTCCCGCACACTGTTTTTACAGGCGCTGCGCATGACGCGCGCCGCACGCTCCCGCCTGACGGGTCTGCGGCGCGAAAACCGCCGCTTGCAGCAGCGTATCGAGGATATCCGTCTGGTTGACCGCGCCAAATGCCTGCTGATCGAATGCTGCGCGATGAGCGAGCCCGAGGCGCACGCCTATATCGAACAGCAGGCGATGAACCAGCGGCGCACCAAACGGGAAATCGCAGAACACATCATCTCCGGCGGCATGCCGGATTGATGCGCTTTTGTGCGATACCGCTTAAACCATCCGTCCCGCTGCGACAAAATTTTTCCCCTTTTTTTGAAATGAATAGAGAAATTCCCGACGGATTATGATATACTAAATGGTATATGAGCAATGGTCTGTGATCGCCCTGCTCATATACCATTTTTTGTTTTTTCTAAGGAGGGAGCCCGCTTGAAGCTGTCCTTCACCAAGATGCACGGCTGCGGCAACAACTACATTTATTTCAACTGTTTTGACCAGACGGTACCCGATCCCGCGTCGCTCTCCGTCCGGCTGAGTGAGCCGCACTTCGGCATCGGCGGCGACGGCATCATCCTGATTTCCCCTTCGGACAAGGCGGATGCGCAGATGCGCATTTTTAACGCCGACGGGTCGGAGGGCAAAATGTGCGGCAACGGCATCCGCTGCGTCGGCAAATACCTGTACGACAACGGCATGACCGACGGACGCACCACCATCACGGTTGACACGCTTTCGGGCGTGAAAACGCTCGAACTGACTGTCGAGAACGGCAAAATGGTATCCGCGCGCGTGGATATGGACGCGGCGATCCTCAAACCTGCCGACATCCCGGTTGATATGGAGGGCGATACGGTCATCGGTGCGCCGATCGTCGTGGACGAAAAGGTGTATCATATGACCTGCGTCTCCATGGGCAACCCGCACTGCGTCATTTTCCTCGATGAGGACATCGACGGGCTGGATCTTGAACGGATCGGCCCCAAATTTGAGCACCATGCGCTGTTCCCGGAGCGCGTCAACACCGAGTTCGTGAACGTCCTGCCGGACGGCACACTCAAAATGCGCGTGTGGGAGCGCGGCTCGGGCGAGACTTGGGCCTGCGGCACCGGCGCGTGCGCGGTGGGCGTGGCCGCGGTGCTGACCGGACGCGCACAAAAAGGCGAGGATATTACCGTACATCTGCGCGGCGGCGATCTGACCGTGCGCTACACCGACCAGACCGTGTTCATGACGGGCGCGGCAACGACCGTATTCAAGGGGGAAATCGAGTTATGACAAAATATATCTTTGTGACCGGCGGCGTTGTCTCCGGTCTGGGCAAAGGCATCACGGCCGCGTCGCTCGGCCGCCTGCTCAAAAGCCGCGGCCTCAAGGTTGCCGCGCAAAAGCTGGACCCGTATATCAATGTTGACCCCGGCACGATGAGCCCGTTTCAGCACGGCGAGGTATACGTCACCGACGACGGCGCGGAGACCGATCTCGACCTCGGCCACTACGAGCGTTTCATCGACGAGGATTTGAACAAATTCTCCAACCTGACCACCGGCAAGGTGTACTGGAACGTCCTGAACAAGGAGCGCGCAGGCGAATATCTGGGCGAAACCGTGCAGGTTATCCCGCACATCACCAATGAGATCAAGTCCTTTATCTACTCGGTCGGCAAAAAGACCTCGGCGGATGTGGTCATCACCGAAATCGGCGGCACGACCGGCGATATCGAGTCCCAGCCGTTCCTCGAAGCCATCCGTCAGGTGGCGACCGAGGTCGGCCGCCGCAACTGCCTGTTTATTCATGTCACGCTCGTGCCGTTTATCTCCGGCTCGAACGAGCCGAAGTCCAAGCCCACCCAGCACTCGGTCAAGGAGCTGCGCGGTCTGGGCATTTCTCCGGACATCATTGTCGCGCGCGTCGATCAGCCGCTCGATGACGACATCAAGCGCAAGATTTCGCTGTTCTGCACCGTGCAGGAGGACTGCGTCATCGAAAACCGCACGCTGCCGGTTCTGTATCAGGCGCCCATGATGCTGGAAGAAAGCCATCTGTCCGACATCGTCTGCCGCGAGCTTGCCATCGGCGCTCCCAAGGGCGATATGAGTGAATGGGTTGCGATGCTTGAGCGCATCGCCTCCCGTAAGGAGCACGTTAAAATCGCGCTGGTCGGCAAATACGTCAAGCTGCACGACGCATACCTCTCGGTTGCAGAAGCATTGCAGCACGGCGGCTACGAAAACGGCTGCTTTGTCGATATCGACTGGGTCGATTCCGAGGAAATCAATGACTCGACCGTGGACAAGCTGCTCGGCGAAGTGGACGGTATCATCCTTCCCGGCGGCTTCGGCCCGCGCGGCATTGAGGGCATGATCTGTGCGGCAAACTATGCACGCACGCAGGGCATCCCCTACTTCGGCATCTGCCTCGGCATGCAGATCGCCGTTATGAGTTATGCACGCAACGTGCTCGGCTTTGAGGACGCAAACTCCTCCGAATTTGACCCGGATTCCACTCATCCGGTCATCGACCTGATGGAAAGCCAGCAGGGCATTTCCAAGAAGGGCGGCACGATGCGTCTGGGCGCATATCCGTGCAAAATCCGTCCGGACACCATCATGGCATCGGCCTACGGCTCGGAGATGATCTCCGAACGCCACCGCCACCGCTATGAGTTCAACAATAACTTCCGTGATCAGATTGAAGCCAAGGGCATGCTGATCACCGGCACTTCCCCCACGGGCGAGCTGGTGGAGACCGTCGAGATCCCGAACCATCCGTTCTACATCGGCGTACAGTTCCATCCCGAGTTCAAGTCCCGTCCCAACCGCGCGCATCCGCTGTTCAAGGCGTTTGTCGCAGCATCGCTGAAAAGGAGCAAAAACAATGCAGATTAATAAGCACTACGACGATCTGGAGCAGAGTTATCTGTTCTCCACAATCGCACGCAAGGTAAACGAATATTCCGCCGCGCACCCGGAAGCGGACATCATCCGTCTGGGCATTGGCGACGTGACCCGTCCGCTCGTGCCTGCCGTTATTGACGCGCTGCACGCAGCGGTCGAGGATCAGGCCAAGCAGGAGACCTTCCACGGCTACGGCGACGAGCAGGGCTACGGCTTCCTGCACGAAGCGCTGGTCGGCTACTACAAGACCCACGGCGTAGACCTTGACACCAACGAGATCTTCATCTCGGACGGCGCAAAGAGCGACCTCGGCAACATCCTGGACATCTTCGGCGCGGACAATACCGTGCTCATCCCCGACCCGGTTTATCCGGTGTATGTCGATACCAACGTCATGGCGGGCCGCAAGGTCATCTTTATGAATGCGACCGAAGAAAACGGCTTTCTGCCGCTGCCGGATGCATCGGTGCATGCTGATATCATCTACCTCTGCTCACCCAACAACCCGACCGGCGCGGCCTACGACCGTGCAGGCCTCAAGGCTTGGGTGGACTATGCCAATGCCAACAACGCTGTGATCCTGTATGACGCAGCGTATGAGTGCTTCATCGAGGATGAAAACCTGCCCCGTTCGATCTTTGAGATCGAGGGCGCAAAGACCTGCGCGATCGAGTTCTGCTCCTTCTCCAAGATGGCTGGCTTCACCGGCACGCGCTGCGGCTGGACGGTTGTCCCGCAGGCGCTGATGGACGGCAAGCTGAACAAGATGTGGCTGCGCCGCCAGACCACCAAGTTCAACGGCGTGCCCTACATCGTACAGAAGGGCGCAGCAGCTTGCTTCACCGAAGAAGGCATGAAGCAGATCAAGGAAACCCTCGGCTACTACAAGCAGAACGCCAAGGTGCTCTCCGAAACGCTCGACTCGCTCGGCATCTGGTACACCGGCGGCAAGTCCAGCCCGTATCTGTGGCTCAAGTGCCCGAACGGCATGGGCTCGTGGGAGTTCTTCGACTATCTGCTGGAGAACGCCAACGTAGTCGGCACGCCGGGCGCAGGCTTCGGCAAAAACGGCGACGGCTTCTTCCGTCTGACCGCTTTCGGCGATCAGAAGCGCACGCTCGAGGCGGCGGAGCGTCTGAAAAAGCTGCTTTCCAAGTAAAATC
>NZ_CAWVCU010000069.1:0-6478 GCF_963927765.1 uncultured Agathobaculum sp.
ATTTACATTGCCGCGCGGAAAACCAACTTCAACCGCCGTCTTGAACGGAGTGCCGCCCGGCAGGTCGGAGAATACCAAAATGCCTTCACAATCCTTCAGCTCGTCCATCGCCTTCGACAGCTCACGCGACAGATCCTCCAGGCTGTACTCCGGCAGAAAATCTACATACTTATAGTTTTCCTGCTCACCTGCAATCAAATTGAGCGAGCTTGTCAGTCCGGAACCGAAATTCGCGTGTCCAGTTACCAGTAATCCAATCATTGTTCTTCTCCTATTCTCCATCATGTTGGTTGAACGCTTAACGGCGGCGCGATTGCGCACGCATTCCCTCCTGTATGTCTTCGGGCTGTCCCAAACGCTTCAGGCTATCCCGAATCACCGGAATATAAAGTGCCTTTGGATGGAAGCATACCTTCGCACTCCGGTAATAGGACCCAGCATTCTCCTCATCGCCCAGATATTCATATTGTTTGCCAATCATAAACAGTACCACGCCAAGAGGGAAACCATAATACTGCTTGGCATCGATCTGCGCGTCCATTGTCTCAATCAGATCGGTGCGCTTATGGAACATTACCTCATAAGCCTGTTCGGTGTAGCGTATGAGCTTTTCATCCCCGCTCTGCCGGATCGCTTCGAGCAGCCAGTCCGCATATTTCTGGTTTTCCTTCAGCAGAAAAGTATGGAAATACTGCTCCAGAAAGCTCTTCTTATCCGCGGGATTCTTGTACGTTGCCGCGATCATATGCTGCAGCATTTCTTCAAAATGCGCGATATCCTGAGCAAGATACAACGCGCGCAGCTTGTACAAATCGCAAGTATAATCTCCAAGCAGCTTGCGGGTCATCGACATATCCGCCAGCTTTTCCACCGTTTCGTAATCCTTTGCTTTTAGGCTGACATTCAACTGCCGAAGCTGGAAATTCTTGAACACCTGAATGCCCAGATAGCACGCAAACAGAAGAAAAATGACCGCCGCTGTTATTCCACTCACACAAACACCTGATTTCTTTCATTTCAATCAATAGGGGGAAATGATCCCAATCGCCATCTCCCCCTATCGCTTTATCTTGCCGGAGCACACGCTCCGACAAACTGTTCTATTTTATTCGGGCATAGTAACCGTTACACCAGCACCCTGCAGCTCGGTAACAACCGAGGTCAGAGCATCCCAAGCCTGCTGACCGGTCTTTTCAGCCGGTGCCGGCTCCGGATAATCGTACCACTCTACCAGCGGATTGTAGCCGCCGGGGATGGTGTTGCCGTCCGCATCCATAGCCTGAGAGTTACCAGTCCAGATGCCGAACGCACAGCCAACGATACCGCAAACCAGAATGAGCAGGATGCACTTAACCGGCGTCCAGCCCTTCTTGATCAGGACATACAGGCCGAGGGTGATCAGCAGCGGGATCAGCTTGGGCAGAATGCCGTCCAGCAGACCCTGAATGTTGATCTGGGTGTCGCCAACGATCATACGGACGGTGGTGCCGCCGTAGTTCGCGATCAGACCACCAACTACGAATACGCCGAGGATGGACGCCGCACGGGTGAACTCCTTCGCGCTCGAGGTCAGCATGGTAACCGCCTTAGTACCAAGGCCATAAGACCAGTACATCAGGCCGAAACGAACAGCAAACTGTACCGCATTAAAGATAATGAGGAACAGGATCGCGCCCAGGATGTTGCCCTGCAGTGCGATGTTTGCAGTCAGGCCGGCGGTGATCGGAACCAGCGTCAGCCAGAACAGCGCGTCGCCGATACCGCCAAGCGGGCCGGCAGCAGAAATACGTACAGAACGGATCGTCTGGGTATCAGCCTTGTTCTGCTCGAGCGAAAGCACGATGCCCATTACGAACGTTACGAGGAACGGATGGGTGTTCAGGAAGTCCAGGTTATGTGCCATGGAAGCCTTAAGGTCTTCCTTGTTGGTGTGGATCTTTTGAAGACCAGGGAGCATGCCCCACAGCCAGCCACAAGCCTGCATTCTCTCGTAGTTGAAGGATGCCTGCAGGAAGCAGGACAGCCATACCATCTTATTTAGGGTCTTTTTGTCAACCTGCGGAGCAGGTGTCAGATCCTGATACTTCTCGGGAATATTATATGCCATCCGAGTCACCTCCCATGTTGCCAGCGCCAGCATTCGCCTTGATCTTCGTGTTGATCGAGAAGTCATAGATCGCGATCGCAGCGCCTACGAATGCGCACAGGATGAGGGTTGCGCCAGAAGTGGAAGCATTAGCGCTGCACAGCAGAGCCATAGCAAAGCCGGCCAGCAGGAAGCCCCACATCTCGTTGGACATCATAACCTTCATCAGGATTGCGAAACCTACAAACTTCATTGCGCCGCCGGCAGCGTCGAGGCCCGCCATGACCCAAGAGAACTGGAACGAGAAGTCCTGCAGGGTCTGGCCGAGAGCGGAACCACCATACAGACCAGCAACCGCCAGCAGGCCAAATAGCGTGCCGAGGATCGCCATTTCCATGAAGTTGATGTTGCGGATACCCTTGACGTCCGCGTTCTCCGCGCACTTGTCAGCCTTAGCCATCATACCGGACATGATGGTAAAGGTCAGGGTTACAGCATACTGGCCGAATACTGCGAACGGAATTGCAAGACCAAGTGCCGCGCCAACGCCTTCTGGCGTTGCTTCCATGCCCAGCGAAACCGCGAATACGGTAGCCATGATGCCGCCGAGGATCGCGTTGGGGGGCTGAGCGCCGCCGATCGGCATAGAACCGATCTGAATGAGCTGATAAGAACCACCGACAACTACACCGAGTTCAAAGTTGCCAAGGATGGCACCGATGATCGGGCAAGTGACGATCGGCTGATACAAAGATTCCAGGAAGCTGAACTGGTCGATACCCATGATAAAGGCTACTACAAAGACCAAGATCGCCTGGATGATGGTAATTTCCATTACTTACTCCTTTCCAGGTGCTTTCGGGTAAATATCACTTAAACAATTTTTCGATATTTTCCGCGGGCGTATCCGGAACTCTCTTAATCTCAAGCTCCACACCCAGCTCCTGCAGCTTTTTAAAGCATGCTACATCATCGTCGTTTACTGCGACGGAAGTTGCAACCTGGCGTTTCCCATCCGCCATATGCATGTTTCCAATGTTCACCTTTTTGATCGGTACACCGCCCTCGACCAATTTCAGGACATCCTGCGGCGTCTCGCAAATGATTGCGATGTGCTGATTCGGCGATGCTTTACCGATGATATTGATGGTCTTCTCAATCGAGAAGAAACGGGTCTGCGCATAGGACGGCGCAGCCATGTTCATCAAGCCCTGACGGAACTCATCAGTTGATACAGCATCGTTTGCTACGAGCAGCAGGTTGGCCCCGACAACGCCGCACCACTGGGTTGCGACCTGTCCATGGATCAAACGGTTGTCGATTCTGGTTAATACAATATCTGGCATTTTCCTTCCCCTTTCTCCAGTATTTGCATTGGCCGTGTTGACTAATTCCCCTCTCTTTCACAAAGCGGAAACATTTTATCTGGGAACAATAAAATGTATCCTCTAAACTACAATTTTCATTCTACCAGAAAAGTGTTTTAATGAATTTGCACTTTTTATCCGTTTTTTTGCATTTTTGATTTGGTCATTTTAGCCAAAATGCACAGGACGCTTGTCCTCCTCGCAAGGACACTGTACATTTTCGTCTTTCTGTGCAGGAAAAATGCACGAAAACAGGTTAAAATGTTAACAATCTTCCTATCTTTTCCTGTTTGAACATGTTCTGGATGCGGTATTTTTTGTTAAAAAGTACAAAAAAGGCCATCGGCATAAGCCGATGGCCTTTTAAATGGTCGAGGTGACAGGATTTGAACCTGCGGCCTCTTCGTCCCGAACGAAGCGCTCTACCAAGCTGAGCCACACCTCGGATTCGCTGTCACTTTATCGCTCAACCGTGACAGCTTTTATATTATATCGCGTACTTCTCTTTCTGTCAATAGCTTTTTTCAGTTTTTTCAGATTTTTTCCACGAGAGCTGTAATCAACCGTCGGAAGTCCGTTCCGCGCCGTGCAGCGATCTCGTTAACCTCTGCGCCGGAAAGCGGCTGCATCAGCACGCCTGCCGCCATATTGGTTATCATCGCCACCGCAACGACCGGCAAACCACAATGTGCCGCTGCTATCACTTCAAACACCGTCGACATACCAACCGCATCCGCACCCAGCGTACGGAACGCACGAATCTCCGCCGGTGTTTCAAACTGCGGCCCATTCACGCCACAGTAAACACCGCGGCGCAGGGTCAATCCACACACATCGGCTGCCGCCAACGCCTTATCCCGCAAGGCAGGGGTATACGCAAAAGTCATGTCCGGAAAACGCGTGCCAAGCTGTTCGTCATTTGCTCCGGTCAGCGGACTTTTCCCTGTCATATTGATATGGTCTTCCACCAGCATAAAGTCGCCAACCTCAAAGCCGGTATTGATGCCACCGGAAGCATTCGTCAAAACAAGCGCCTGTACCCCCAGCGCACGCATCACATAGACCGGATAGGCAATTTCATCCGGTGCATACCCTTCATAGCCGTGCAGTCGTCCCTGCATGCAAACAACACGTCTGCCCGCGAGCATACCACATACCAACCGCCCCGCATGATCCGGCGCGGTCGAAATGCGAAAATGCGGAATTTCGGAATAGGAAATGGTGACCGCATCCTGCAGCTGTTCGGCAAGCGGCCCCAGCCCGGAACCGAGCACCAAACCAACTTCCGGCAGAACCGGCAGCCGTGAACGTATATACGCTGCGGATTGCTCTACTTGCTTTTTGCTAATCATGCTGTCTCTCTCCTCTTTGCAGCCGCCGGATGATATCATCCGTGCAGCGCTGGGTTTCCGCTTTCACTCGTTCGATATCAATGGTGGTATATGCACCATCGCGGTACAGCACCTCACCGTCCACCATGGTCAATTTGACGTCTGCTCCCTGCGCGGCATAAACCACGTTGCACGCTGCATCGGTCATGGGCGTAAACTGCGGGGTGTCTGTGTCGATCACGCACAGATCTGCACGACAGCCAACGCGCAGCAGACCGCTGTCCTCTCTGCCCTGCGCCAAAGCACCCGCACGCGTTGCTGCGTACAGCGCCTGCACCGGAGTAATGAGCGTCGAGTTACGGTAATATCCTTTATAGACCACACCAAACAGATACAGATCCTGCAAAATATTCAAGTTGTTATTAGAAGCTGCGCCGTCCGTACCAAGTGCAACATTGATGCCCATATCCAGCAGCTTCGGAATGTTCGCGTACCCTGATGCCAACTTCAAGTTGCTTGCTGGGCAGCAAGCGACGGTCACGCCATGCGAGCGAAGGATCTCGAAGTCCTCCCCTTCCAGCCAAACACAGTGCGCCGCCGTTGTCGGCACATCAAACACACCGTGTGCCTGCATGTACGCCGCAGGCGTCATGCCATGACGCTGCTTACACTCCTCATGCTCGGTCTGCGTCTCGGACAGATGAATGTGCATGCGTGCACCGCTCGCCTTCGCTTGTGCGGCAACCGCCTCCACCACTTTGGGCGTCGAAGTATATTCGCCGTGAATGCACAGATCGCCGATCAGTCGGCCGTCCCCTGCCCCATTCCATTCGCCGAGCAGTCGCAGATTGTCCCGATAGGCCGCTGTCTGTTCATAGTCACTGTCGTCAAACACCGTCAGTCCGCGACTGAGGTTGCATTTAATCTTGCTTTCCAAAATGGCCTTTGTCATGCCGTCCAGGAAAAAGTACATATCGGTAAACGACACTGTGCCGCTTGCCAGCATTTCGGCGATGGCAAGCTGGGTGGCGTAATAAGCTGCCTCATCGCTCAGCTGATCCTCAAACGGAAACACACGCTCGTTCAGCCAGCGCTGCAACGGCAGGTTTTCCGCATAGCCGCGCAGCAGCGTCATCGGTGCATGACTGTGCACATTATAAAAGCCGGACAGCAACAGGCGATGGCGGCCGTCATAGCGCTCGCCATAGTCCTCCTGCGGCTCCGTCTCGCCTATGTAAGCAATGCGGCCATCCTTGACACCGACATACTGCCCACGCTGAAGGGCAAATTTCTCATCCAAAAGATCAATATTGCAGAATAACATTTGTTTCTCCTTTGTCTTTCCCGGGGTATCAAACAGTCTCATTTTTCTTTGCGGAGGGATTTCCCCAAAGTCCGCTCATCGGCACGGCATAGGTGGAAAAACGCACACCAAGCTCGGTGTTGAAGTGGTCGATGGATTTCATCAAACCGATGCAGCCCACCTGAAACAGGTCATCCGGTGATTCACCGCGTCCCTGAAACCGCTGGATCACCGACAACACCAGCCGCAAGTTGCCACGGATCAGTTCATCCCGTGCCTGCTTGTCACCTTTTCCGGCTCGCACCAGCAATTCATCCGTTTTTGCCGCCGACAACGTCGGCAGTCCCGATGTATTCACCCCGCAAATCTCTACTTTGGTTTGCATGGAAAA
>NZ_CAWVCU010000070.1:0-8662 GCF_963927765.1 uncultured Agathobaculum sp.
CTTTCGTACCTTAAGTCCTTATTCCTCTCTATTTTTACCTGCGAGTTTTCGGGGGATTTTTCGCCGGTTTTGGTTGGGAGGAAATCAAATTCACTTATCCTTGAGCAGTGTATTCAGCTCCTCCATAAAAGTATTGATATCCTTAAACTGCCGATAGACAGACGCGAAGCGGACATACGCCACCTCATCGACCTTGCGCAGCTGCTCCATCACCAGCTCCCCAATCACCTTACTGGATACCTCAGTTTCCAGAGAGCCAAAAACGCGCTGCTCCACATTGTCCACGATTTGCTCCAATTGAATGAGCGAAACCGGGCGCTTTTCACACGCCTTCATCAGTCCGCCCAGCAGCTTTTGCCGATCATAGGCCTGCCGTGTGCCGTCGCGCTTGACCAGCATCAACGGCATCCGCTCCACGGTCTCATAGGTGGTAAAACGCTTGAAACATTTGAGACATTCCCTGCGGCGGCGGATGCTCGTTCCCTCATCAGTCGGTCGGGAATCGACCACCTTGCTGTCGTCAAACCCGCAAAACGGACATTTCATTGCGTTTCCCCCTTGCAAACCAGTATACTGTTCTGTATTTTCCCTTATTATACCACCGCTTGTGGTATAAAGTCAATTAGCACACCTAAATCTGCGGCCTACTTTTCCCGCTTTACAGCGAAGCAAACCGGCTCAGCGTGCGCACCGCACCGCTGAGCTCCTCCGGTGCATCAAAGTTGGTTCGGTAGACCTCAATGATGGTATGACCGTCATATCCTTTCGCGCGCAGCCGTGAGAAGAAATCCGCATAATCCATGCTGCCTTCACCGGGCATCAAGCAGCTTTGCTCGGCAGAAAAATCGTTGATGTGCACGTTGACCAGCCGCTCGCCCATTGCGTCCAGAAACGCTTTCCAACTTTGTCCTGCCCGATATGCTTGCTTGATATCCAGCGTGTACCGCAGCTCCGGCACATCTCGGTACAGCGCATGCACAAATGCCGGTTCACGTGAGCGGCACCATGCGACGTTCTCCTGTGCCAACGTGATCCCGCAGGCTGCACCGATTTCACACAACCGCCGGTAAACCGCGCACTTGCGTTCCCATCGCGCCGGATCATCCTGCTGTCCCATGTTGCGCTCGCCGTGAAAGGTCAAAAAACGTGCGCCCAGCGCTGCCGCACACTCGAAATACCGCTGATACTGCATTAGTCCGTCCTCTGTGCGGCGCGCATAGTCGGAAAACAGCAGCATGCCCTCCATCAGCGAGGTATACGGATGCACGGATACTACATCCAGTCCCAAGCTGCGTGCCTGCGCGCCAAGCGCTTCATAAAACCGAGGCTCAAACTCGCTTTCCGTATTGAAAAATATCTCAATCGCACGCACGCCCAGCCCTGCAATGATTGGCAGAGCCTCTTCCAGCGGCTGCGGATAAAAACACGCGGTTGACATTCCGATGCGCATGGCATTTCTCCTTTCTTTTGCTGCAATGGACAGCATCTACTAAACTGACGCTGTATCCAAGGCTTCGCTATTCTGTACCAGCAGATAAATCGTCAAAAGGCCGGGCACATTGCCCGGCCTTTTTGCATCATAATCAGACGCGCTTTTTGCGGAACTTCTTGCGGAAGAAGCCCCACAAGCTGGTAGACAGCATAACAGACGACCAAGCGCCCGCCAGAATACCGACGATCAGCGGCAGCGTGAACTGCTTGAGCGACGGCACGCCCAGAATATAGATCATACCAACCGTGAACAGCGTGGTCAGCGAGGTATTGATCGTACGGCCCATGGTCTGCCATACGCTGCGCTCGGCCACCGCCTCAAACGGCTCCTTGCGCGCGATACGCAGGTTTTCACGCACACGGTCGAATATGATAATCGACGCGTTGATCGAGTAACCGAAGATGGTCAGCGCTGCGGCGATGAAGTTGGTATCCAGCGGAATTTGCAGCCAGACATAAACCGACAGCATAATCAGCAGGTCGTGTACCAAGCAGATGACCGCCGCCAGACCGCTGGTCAGCTCAAAGCGAATGGTGATATAAATCAGCATCAGCACGATCGCAACAATTGCGCACAGGAAGGCTGCACGCTGCAGGTCGGAGCCAACCGACGCGGAAACGTCGTTGTTGTTGTAGATCTCGTCCTCGGTCAGATTATAGGTTTCGGTCATCTTTTCGATGACAGCCTCACGCTTCTCCGAGTCGATCGAAGTCGAACGAATCAGCACATTCTCATTGTTATCGCCCGAGGAAGTGACGGAGGAAGCCTCCATACCGGTCACTTCTTCAAACAGGTTGCCAACCTCGGTCTGGAGGTTCTGGTCAACCGTCTGATGCATGGCAAACTCCATCTCGGTGCCGCCCGCAAAGTCAATGCTCAGGTTAAAGAAGTTTTGACCAAACGGCAGCAGAATGAGCGAAACCAAACCGGTCAGAACCAGCAGGATCGAGATACCGCCGAAGATCTTGAAGTTCTTCAAAATCGCAAAGCGCGGACGCAGCGCGTGGTCGTTCAGGCCATACGCCTTGGGGCTGCGGATGTGGAAATCCACCATGCGGTTGAGCAGGAAGTGGGCCACGGTCAGCGCCGTGAACATGGAAACGATAACGCCGATGCCCAGCGTGGTCGCAAAGCCGACGATCGTACCCGTGCCAAGGAAGAACAGAACAGCCGCTGCAATCAGTGTAGTGATGTTGGAGTCCAGAATTGCGGTGAACGCGCGCTTAAAGCCCGACTCGATCGCGCTCTTGACCGTCTTACCCGCGCGCAGTTCTTCCTTAATGTGCTCGAAGATGACGACGTTGGCGTCAACCGCCATACCAATGGACAAAATGATACCTGCGATACCCGGCAGGGAAAGGTTAACACGAATGAGACTGAAGATCAGCGCTTCAATGACGATATAGAAGCCCAGCGCAAGGCATGCAACCAGACCCGGGATGCGGTAGATAATCAGCATGAACAGGCAGACCAGCAGCACGCCGATCGCACCTGCGATCAGGGAAGTGCGCATCGCGTCCGCGCCCAGCTGCGGGCCGACCGAACGCAGTTCCACCTGCGTCAGCGAGAACGGAATCTGGCCTGCGTTGATCAGATCAGCCAGTTCCTGTGCGCTCTCGCGCGTAAAGCTGCCGGAAATCACACAGCTATCGTTGTCAATCGTCTCGCTAACCGACGGATAGGAGATGATCTGGTCATCCATGATGATGAACAGCTGATTGGTGCCGTCCGTGCGGGCCGATACCGATGCAGTAGCCTCAGCGAACTTCTGACGACCCTCGCTGGTGAACTGTACCTGTACATAATGAATATCGGACATTTCGGTGCCGGTCGGCTTACCATAGCCGTAAGAAGCCTTGGCGATGTCCTCGCCGGTCAGCCACTCCTTGCCGTCTGCATCCGCAAAGATGAGCTGCGCGGTCGTGCCGAGCGTCTGTACTGCCTCTTCCGGATTGGTGATCTGCGGAATCTCGACCGTTACGCGGTTGTCGCCGGTCAGGGTGACGGTTGCCTCAGTAAAGCCCTTATCGGTCAGACGCTGACGGATCACCTTCTGCACCGAGTTCATGTCGTCGGCCAGATTAGACATATCGTAGCCTTCCGGGATCTGCGCCTCATATACGATGCGCGAACCACCGACCAGATCAAGACCCAGACGGATGCCGTTCTCGGTATCCATCACGCTCGGAATGATCGCCTTGAGAGAATCCGCCGTCGTCTCCTCCGCCGTCTCCTCTGTTTGCTCGGTGGTGCTATCGGTCAATGTTTGATCCGTTGCGGCCTGATCCTCTGTCGTATCCGCCGTATCAGCGGTATCCGACGCCGCCGTATCCCGAAACGGCATAGTCCAGCCTCCCGGAATATACACACCTGTCACTGCGGTAACGCCCAGGAAAATGATCAGCAGGATCACCGTAATGAAGGAAATCACACTTTTCTTCAATGTTTCTGCCTCCTTCGTTTTCTTACACAGCTAAAGTAGTATACTGCGAAACCACTTAAAAGTCAACCTTGACGCCGCACGCTTACAGGTTGATCTCCACTGTGACCTCTTCTCCCTCCAGATAGGGTGCGATCGCCGGACGGACGCACTCGCTGATAAACTCGTCCACCTGCGACGGGCAGCGGCCGATGTATGCCGCCGGGTCGAGATGCTCCAAAATCTGCTCGCGCGTCATGCCGAACATTGGGTCGGCTGCGATGCGGTCGATCAGGTCGTTGTCCAGACCCTCTTCCTTAATACGCTTGCCTGCCGCCATCGAGTGCTCACGGATGCGCTCATGCAGCTCCTGCCGGTTGCCGCCGCGCTTGACTGCGTCCATCATAATGTTCTCGGTTGCCATAAAAGGCAGCTCGCTCATCACACGCGCCTCGATCACCTTGGGGTAAACGACAAGGCCGGAAACCACGTTAATCATAATATTGAGGATCGCATCGACCGCAAGGAACGCCTCCGGTACAGAGATACGCTTGTTAGCCGAGTCGTCAAGCGTGCGCTCGAACCACTGGGTCGCGGAAGTGAACGCCGGGTTCAGGCTGTCGCAGATGACGTAACGTGCCAGCGCGCAGATACGCTCGGAACGCATCGGATTACGCTTGTACGGCATCGCAGACGAGCCGATCTGATGCTTTTCAAACGGCTCCTCGATCTCCTTAAGGTGCTGGAGCAGACGCAGGTCGGTAGCAAACTTGGACGCGGACTCGGCAATTCCGGCGAGGGTTGCAAGCGTCTGCGCGTCGATCTTGCGCGAATAGGTCTGGCCGGACACCGGAACCACACCCGCAAAACCAAAATCGTCCGCAATGCGCTTTTCCAGCTCCTTGACCTTGCTTTCGTCCCCGTCGAACAGCTCCATGAAGGACGCCTGCGTGCCGGTCGTGCCCTTCGAGCCGAGCATGCGCAGGTTTTCAATGCGGTATTCGACCTCATTCAAATCCATCAACAGCTCATTCATCCAGAGCGTCGCGCGCTTGCCGACCGTCGTCAGCTGCGCGGGCTGGAAGTGCGTAAAGCCGAGCGTCGGCTGCGCCTTGTGCGCATCCGCAAAGCGCGCCAGCTTGTCCAGCACAACCGCGAGCTTTTTGCGCACCAGCAGCAGACCCTCGCGGATCTGGATGATATCGGTGTTATCGCCGACATACGCGCTCGTCGCCCCCAGATGGATGATACCGGCCGCCTTCGGTGCTGCCTTACCGAAGGTATACACATGCGCCATCACGTCATGGCGCACTTCCTTCTCACGGGCGCGCGCGGTATCGTAATCAATGTCGGTCAGGTGGGCCTCCATCTCATCGACCTGCTCCTGCGTGATGGGCAGGCCGAGCGCCATCTCCGCCTTGGCAAGCGACACCCACAGGCGGCGCCAGGTAGAGAACTTCATATCCGAGGAGAATACATACAGCATCTTTTCCGAAGCATAGCGCGAGGACAGCGGGCTTTCATACACGTTATTCATGTCAGTCGTCCTTTCAACTCTGTCTTTTTTTGATTGCAACAGCAAACGGGCAGACAATTATACATCTTGTTTAGTTTAACACTCCATACGGTTTATTTCAAGCCAAATCGCCCTGTTTCGCGCACATATTGTGACAATAAACAAAGAATTGCCCGCCCTGCCCCGCGTATTTGACACGCTGCCGCGCCCTGCCGCTTGACGGGCGGTCAAAGGGCGTGCTATCATCAGGATAACAAGCAAACGGGAGGGATGCGATATGCGCAGAGCAAAGCGCGAGGAACGTGCGGCGCTGGCCGCACTGATGTTTGACCAATTTTACGATCAGGCCGAATTACAGCAACAATTTTCCGGCATCGACCCGGAAACCGCCCGGCAAATCGGCCCGACTGTGCTCGGTCTTGGACAGGGCTATTTCTTCTCGCACGGCGATATTTTTGTCAGCGACAGTCCGGATGGCACGCCTGCCGGCGTGATTGCAGGCATAGATGCACAGCGTCTGGCGCATTTCGGCCCGCTCGGGCAATTTCTCTATGCCCTGCGTCACGGCAAAGAACTGCACGACATCCCGCGTCCGCTGCTGACCCAGATCATGCGCAACAGCCGCCCGGTGCTGAATGTGCACAGCACTCGCTGGTATCGGCGCTACTGCGGCCGACCCTATTATATTGCGCAGTTTGCAGTCGATAAGCCCTATCGCGGCACAGGCATTGCCCGCGACCTGCTGGAAGGCGCAATCGAGCACGCGGTTTCGCAGGGGTATCCAGCCGTGATTTTGGAAACCTTCACGCGTGAGAATGTGCGGATGTACCTGCACTTTGGCTTCCAGCTCAAGCAGGTACATACCTGCGGAGATTTTACCGAATACCGGCTGCTGCTGCCGCTGATGCAGTTAGGCGCATTTTAAAACCGCAAATGTATAATAAAAAAGACGGGCAAAGCCCGTCTTTTTGCTATGACGCTCATCTTTATGCGTTCTTGATGAACTCCTCCAGCCGGTCAAGACCCTTGTCGATCTCAGCCAGCGAAGTCGCGTAGCTCCAGCGTACAAACCCCGGCGCGGCGAACGCCGTGCACGGTACGGTCGCAACCAAGCCCTTTTCGAGGAACAGCTGCGCGAAGTCCTCCGCACTCTCAATCGTCTTGCCGTACATCTGCTTGCCGAGGAAGTTCTTCATGTTCATCATAACATAGAACGCGCCCTGCGGCTTGATGCAGGAAACACCTTCGATGCGGTTCATGCGCTCGACCAGATGATCGCGGCGTGCCTCAAACGCCTGCTTCATCACCTGCATATCCTCCTGCGGGCCCTTGAGCGCGACGATCGCCGCATGCTGCGAGATTGTAGAGGGCGCCGAAGTCGAGTGGCTCAGGTAGTTGCTCATTACCTTAGCAAGCTCCGGGTTGGATGCACTGTAACCAATGCGCCAGCCGGTCATGGCATAGCTTTTGGACACACCGTTGACGATGATGGTGCGGTTCTTAACATCCTCATTCAGCGAAGCAAAGGAGACAAACTCAATGTCATCATACACCAGATTGCAGTAAATCTCATCCGCAATGACATAGATATTGTGACGGCAGCAGACCTCTGCGATCGCTTCCAGTTCCTCGCGCGTATACACCATACCGGTCGGGTTGCAGGGCGAGTTGAGCATGAACACCTTGGTTTTGTCCGTGATTGCAGCGTCCAGCTGGGCAGCTGAGATCTTAAAGTCCTGTTCCTCTTCAGCTGCGACGATCACCGGCACCGCGCCCGCCTGCTGCACCATTTCCGAATAGCTGACCCAGTAGGGTGCGGCGATGACGACCTCATCGCACGGATTGCACAGCGTCATCAGTGCAATATAGACCGAGTGCTTTGCACCCGAAGCCACAACGATCTGCTTCGGCTCATACTCCAGGCCGAAATCGGTTTTCAGACGATAGCACGCGGCCTCACGCAGCTCCATCAGGCCTGCGGCCGGCGTATAGCGGGTCAGATTGTTCTCGATTGCCTCAATGCCTGCCTGCTTGATGTGCTCGGGGGTCGGGAAATCCGGCTCGCCCGCGCCAAAGCCGACTACGTCCTTGCCCTCGGCCTTCATCTGCTTGAACAGCGAGTCAATGACAAGCGTCGTTGATGCCTGTACCCCCGCTGCGATTCTGGAAATCGGTTTCAATGCCACTGCTCAGCACTCCCTTTTCGTCTCTCTATATTTTTATTATATGCCTGCCGGTTTATTTTTGCAAGTCTGCGCCTGCAAAACTGCAAAACAGAAGAATAGAAAAACCGCCGGTTTGGGGCGGTTTTGGTGTGGATATTTCACAAAGCGGTGGTCAGATCGCGCGAAAAGACGACGAGCGCACGCCCGTCCCTGATTTCGACCGTAACAGTCGCATTTTCCGCAGCCTCATTGGAGATCGTGACCATCCCCGCACGCGTGACTGTTGCATCACGCAGCGGGTATTTTGCATTTTCGATCGTCACGCCGTGCAGGACAGCATCAAGCGGCACGATGGAGAAATAGCGATATGCCGCCGGCATTTTGAATTTCCGGCAGCCGCCCTCATGCAAAACGATGCGGTTTTGCCGATCAAGCACGGTCAGATACCCGCCCAGATCGTGCGCCTCTTCCAGAAGCGACAGGTTCGCCAGCATATGGTCGATGCGCCCGCCGGTCGCACAGACGAGCGTTGCCTCGGTGCAGCCGCGGCGAAACACCTCACGCAGACAGCCCTGCGTATCCGTGTCATCCTTTTCCGGCTTCAGACGGATGATCTCCGTCCCCTCGACCTCAGGCATGGAATCGCAGTCCGAAATCATGAAATCCGGATGCAGCCCGAGCGCACGCGCATGGCGCAGACCACCGTCCGCACAAGCGATCAGCGCGTCCGGATGCTCGTCCAGAAACGCGCGGATGTAGCCGTATTCGGTTTCGGGTGCAGCGGCAAAAATCAACGCGTGCCGCCCTTGGAAATCTCCCATTGCTTCAAATCCTTTACGCTATCATACAGCTTGACATAGCTTTCATGGCGGCTGCGGGCAATTTCCCCCGCCTCTACCGCCGCCAACACCGCGCAGCCCTTTTCCTTGACGTGCGCGCAGCCGGTAAACTTACACTGCCCCAGATAGGGCGCAAACTCGGGAAACGCATATTGCAGATCCTCTGCCAGCACCAGATCCATCTGCTCGGTCTCAAACGAGGAAAAGCCCGGCGTGTCCGCGATGTAGCCG
>NZ_CAWVCU010000071.1:0-3068 GCF_963927765.1 uncultured Agathobaculum sp.
AAAAGTGCATCCACCCGAGTTTTTATCGCCGGATAAAAATTTGAGCGTCATTCTTTCCATCGTAGGCCTTTGAAGATGGAAAGGTTGACGCTCTTTTCAGTCTTAGGAGGAAACCCATGAACCAGACCGCAAATCTGCGCACATTCAGCCGCTATGCGTCGCTGAATATGCTCGGCATGATCGGCATTTCCTGCTACATTCTTGCCGACACCTTTTTTGTCTCCCTCGGCACGGGCGCAACCGGCCTTGCCGCACTGAACATTGCCATTCCCGCGTTCAATCTGCTCAACGGACTTGGGCTGATGACCGGCGTTGGCGGCGCGACGCAGTTTTCCATCTGCCGCGCACAGCAGGACACAAAGGGCGCAGACCGCGCGTTTACACATGCGGTTTTTCTTGGCCTTGGTATCGGCGTGCTGTTCCTGCTGCTCGGCGTGTTCGGTGTAGCCCCGCTTGCCCGTCTGCTGGGCGCAGATGCAGAAACCTTTCCGCTCACCAGCGTCTATCTGCGCACGCTGCTGAGCTTTTCGCCTTTTTTTGTCATGAACAATGTGCTGCTTGCCTTTGTACGCAATGATGGCGATCCTGGACGTGCCATGCGCGGTATGGTGATCGGTAGCCTGTCCAATATCGTGTTCGATTATCTCTTTATTTTCCCGCTCGGTATGGGGATGTTCGGCGCAGCGCTTGCTACCGGCGTTTCCCCGATCATCAGTATCCTGCTGCAAATCGGCCACCTGCGCAAACCATCGCGCGGTTTTCATCTGTTGCGCATCCGTCCAAAGCTGCAAGCGCTGCCCGCGCTATGTGCCCCCGGCCTATCGTCCCTGATTGGTGAAGCCTCCTCCGGCGTGGTGCTGCTGCTGTTTAATCTGGTTATGCTGCGCTTGACGGGCAACACCGGCGTTGCCGCTTACGGTATCATCGCCAATCTGGCGCTTGTCGCCATTGCCATCTTTCAAGGCTTGAGTACCGGCATGCAGCCGCTGGTCAGCCGCAGCAGCGGCGAGGGCGACCACGCCGCGCTGCGCCGCTTGTACCGCTACGGCATCCTGACCGCTCTGGGCATTGCCACGCTGTTGTATGTTCTGGTTGCTGCCTTTGCCGAACCGATCTCCGCAGCGTTCAACAGTGCCGGTGATCCCGTGCTGGCGGGATATGCCGTGCCAGGTCTGCGTATTTACTTTCTCGGCTTCTGGTGCGCAGGGTTGAACATCGTATCCGCCACCTTTTTCAGCGCCTCCAACCGCACTGCCGTCGGCTTTGCGATTTCACTGGTGCGCGGTGTGGCTGCCATTCCGCCCATTCTATTTGTGCTGGCGGCCTTGTTCGGTGTCACAGGTGTCTGGGCTTCCTTCCCCACCGTTGAAGCCGTAACAGCCGTTCTGACGCTGGTATGCGTCCGGCGTGCGTTCACTTCCGGCCAAATATGAAGAACAGGCCTTCGGCAATCGCCGAAGGCCTGTTCCTTTTCATTCTGTTATAACGCGTTGACCAGCGATTTGAACAGCTTGCCACGCTCCATAAAATTCTTAAAACGGTCAAACGAAGCGCTTGCCGGGCTCATGATGACCACATCGCCCTCCTCTGCGCGTGCCGCCGCTTCACGCACAGCGGTTTCGAGATTCTCAACCTCCAGAATGGGCGGATGCTCGCCCTCCACCGCCAGCACACAGTCACGAATCTTGGGCGCAGTCGCACCGGTGACCAGCAGCAGCTTGACGTGTTCGCAGATTGGCTCACCGAGCACATCATACGGGATATGCTTGTCATAGCCGCCCGCAATCAGGATCACCTTCTGCTGGAAGGATTCCAGTCCTGCGATCGTGCGCGTCGGGCTGGACGCAATCGAATCGTTGTAATACTTTACGCCGTCCTTCTCGCGCACAAACTCAATGCGATGCTCCACCCCGCCGAACGTGGTCGCTACTTCACGAATATCGTCATCCGAGGCATAGCCCTGCACGATCGCGGCAGCCATCATCATATTGTATACATTGTGCGCGCCGGGAATGCGGATATCTGCCGCCGGCATCAACTCACGCCGCACACCGTTATCCGCAATATAAATTACATCGTCCTTGAGGAACACACCGTTGGCCAGCTCTTGCTTTTTGCTGGTACAGAACAGATTGCCTGACGCATGCAGCGTGCGGGTGACCTCATCATCCAGATTGAGCACCAAACGGTCGTCCTCGGTCTGGTTGAGATAAATGGCCGTCTTGGCCTGCACATACTCGTCAAAATCCTTGTGATAATCCAGATGATTGGGCGTGAGGTTGGTGATTGCCGCCACATGGGGTGAATGCTTCATCCCCATCAGCTGGAAGGAGGAAAGTTCCACGACCGCAAGGTCTTCCGGCTTCATTTCACTCACCCGCGGCAGCAAAGGCGTTCCAATATTGCCGCCCAGATGCACCGTATAGCCCGCGTGCTTTAAAATTTCACTCACGAGCGTTGTGGTTGTCGTCTTGCCGTCCGAACCCGTGACACCGATGATCGGACAGGGACAAACCGCGAAGAACAGTTCCATCTCACTGGTGATTTCTGAGCCGCGCTCGCACGCCTTTTGCAAAAAGTGTGGATGCACGCCCGGCGTGCGGAAAATCACATCCTCATCCAGCGCATCCAGATAATGCTCCCCGAGCACAAAATCCACGCCCAGCGTAGCCAGCGTGGCATAGCCGTCTCCCAACTCGGTTGGGTCCTTTTTGTCATGTACGGTTACCCGCACGCCCGCTGCGCGCAGCATACGGATGAGCGGCATATTGCTCACCCCGGCGCCGATAACCCCGACCCGCTTATCCGACAGGCCGCCAAAATATTGTTCTAAAGCTGTCATATATGCGTACACCGCCTTTTTCACAGGTTACAGTATACAGGATTTTTGTCTATTTTGCAAGTCCGGTTTGACGGAGCGGTTTTTTTGCGGTATACTGATTGTCGTGACTGGTGCTGACGGTCGCGTGCCTGACGGCATGAGGAAAGTCCGGGCTGCACAGGGCAAGGATAACGGATAACGTCCGCCGGGGGCGACCCCAGGAATAGTGCAACAGAGATATACCGCC
>NZ_CAWVCU010000072.1:0-17609 GCF_963927765.1 uncultured Agathobaculum sp.
CTTTGCCGTCCCATCATGCTCCATCCCTCCTTTGTTTCTATTATATCATAGAAACTGAGCATCTGGGGATTTTGTCAACAGGTCCGATATGTTACGCAAATTGCCGTATTGGCATCCCAACTGTTTTGCGTCAATCAAACGGCTGGTTCATATGCTGGCGACGGTTTTACACAGCGGTAAAAAGACGAAAGTATATACAGAACAGAAAGTATCGTATCTTTTTGATACATATGGTGATGCAGTCTTGCGCGCTGCATACGCTTATCTGCATAATATGGATGATGCCGAGGATGTTTTACAGAATACGTTTGTGCAATATCTTCGCGCAGAACCCATATTTGAAAACAGTGCGCATGAAAAAGCGTGGCTTTTACGGGTCGCCATCAACTTGAGCAAGAACAAATTAAACTCGGTCTGGTACAAGCGGACGGATGCTCTGACAGAAGCGTATCCCTGCGCTCAATTGGATGACGAACTGGCCTGCGTATGGGATGCGGTTCGTTCATTGCCGCCGAAATACCGTGAGCCGATCCATCTGTTTTACCATGAAGGCTACAGTACGGCTGAGATTGCAGGAATTTTGGAGACGAAGGAAGCAACCGTGCGTTCCCTGCTGCATCGCGGCCGCGGGATGCTGAAAGACATCTTACAGGAGGCATATGATTTTGATGATGAAATATAATCAGATCATGGAAAAAATCCATGTGACGCCTGAAATGCTTTCCCGTTTGCAAAATGAAATTGTAGCTTCTTTGGCTCGTCAAGCGCGGGTACGCCGATATAAGGTGGCAGGCATAGTGGCAGCTTGTCTGATATTGGTTGTCAGCGGTACAACGATTGTCCATCTTAGTGATATCCCATGGGGACAGGGAACGCTGGAGTCGCCCATCGTTGCCGTTGGCGGGGTGCAGGAGTATGCCTCGATCAAACAGCTTGCAGAAAGCTTGTCTTTTCCGTTGTCGGTTCCTACTGTTTTGCCGGATGACTATGTATTTGAAAGTGCAGCCAATCAGTTTGGCATGGCAGTTGTGATTTATTCCAATGGAGAGCAGCAGATCAAGTACTGCATGGGCATAGGGGATGCGGCGCTCATTGGAAATAATCACACAGATGGTGGATATCCGATGGATTCCAACCATGCGGTGTTGTATGACGACACGAATTGTGGTTATACCATTGCGGAATGGCAGGATGATGCATATAGCTATTGCATTATTTCGGATGTCCCTTTGGAGGAGGAGCTGTGGTCAGATATAATCAAAAGCGTTGCACCGGTAGACGGTACTGCACCCGATTGACAGGCGAGATGCATAGGTGAACGGAAAAAAGAAGGTCTGCGCAGAACGATGCGCAGACCTTCTTTTACATGATGAATCGAGTCAATTGAATGCAATGGTTCGGTTTTTTGTGTTCGCATGCGGTATTTTCTAGAACTACCTATGCTTCTGAGCTGTCAAGATCCCACGCTGCACGGCCGTTGCTGGCAATAATCTTTCGATACCAGTCGAAAGACTTTTTGCGATACCGCTTGAGCGTGCCGCTGCCATCATCATTTTTATCTACATAGATCAGGCCGTATCGCTTGCGCATTTCGCCTGTGGTGAACGACACCGGGTCAATGCAGCCCCAGACTGTATAGCCAATCAGGTCAACACCGTCAATTTCAACCGCTTTCATCATCTCCTGTATGTGCGCCTTGAGATAGTCGATGCGGTAGGGATCGTCAATTTGGCCATCCTTTAGCTCGTCGTAAGCGCCTAAGCCGTTTTCGACGATAAACAGTGGGCAGCGGTAGCGATCCTGCAATTCAATGAGGAAATAGCGCAGGCCCTTGGCATCAATCGTCCAGCCCCAGTCGCTGGCCTTGAGGTAGGGGTTGTCAACGGTATTGGTTCCGGCGGCGTTTAAGTCGCCGGTGCGCGCGACCGTTTCATCTGCGGTGACCACACAAGTATAGTAATAGCTGAAACCGACAAACTGCACTTTACCTTTGGCGATCCAGTTCAAATCCTCCTGCGTGATATCCAACTGATAGTTCTGCCGCTGCCAATACTGGCGGATATAAGACGGATAGTAGCCCCATACTTGCACATCGGAGAAAAAGTATTGCTTGCGGTTTTGACGCTGTGCCTCCAGAATATCATCTGGATTGCAGGAAAGGGGATAATGCGGCTGTGCCGCGATCATACAGCCGATTTGCAGCGCAGAATCGAGCTGCGCGGCATAATCGACCACCATCGCGCTGGCGACAAACTGGTAATGCGCCGCCTGATAAACAACCTCCTCGCGGTTATCCGCAAGCGTAAAGCGGATGCCCGAATTGGTGAAAGCATAAATCGGATTGTCTACCAAAATCTGATTGTTGATTTCGTTGAAAGTCATCCAGTATTTGACCTTGGTGTGATACCTCTGCAAACAGGTGAATGCAAAACGGGTGAAAAACTCGATGCATGCACGGCTGCGCCAACCACCGTATTGTTCGATCAGGTGATAGGGCATCTCGAAATGGGACAGCGTAATGACCGGCTGAATGCCCTTGGACAGCATATAGTCGAATAATTCGTCATAAAAGGCAAGTCCCTTTTCATTGGGGTGCTGTTCATCACCGTTGGGGAAAATACGCGTCCATGCGATGGAGGTGCGCAGGCAGCGAAAGCCCATTTCAGCAAACAGGTCAATATCCTCACGGTAATGATGATAGAAATCAATCGCTTCGTGGTTGGGGTAGTACTTGCCTGGCTCAATGCCTGCCGTGATTTCGCGCGGAATATCCCGTGTGCCTGCGGTCATCACATCGGCGGCGCTGATGCCCTTGCCGCTTTCGCGGTAAGCGCCTTCTACCTGATGGGCAGCCAATGCACCGCCCCATAAAAAGTCTTTCTTCATGCTTTATTCCTTCACCTCCAGCATGGCGTCTCCAACAGTGACCTGTGTGCCGGGTGTCGGCAGGCAAGTAACCTCAAGCTGGTCGGCATTGGTGACCAGTACCGGCGTGGTGAGCGGATATCCAGCCTGTCGTACCTGCTCGATATCACATTCCAGAAGCAGCTGCCCTTTTTTAACGGTGTCGCCGTCCTTGACATGTACGGTAAAGTATTTTCCCTTGAGTTCGACCGTGTTCAGGCCGACATGGATGAGAAGCTCCAAGCCATTGGCACACTGCATGCCCAATGCGTGTTTGGTGGGGAAAACCATGGTGATTTGGCCGTCAGCCGGTGCATAGATTTTGCCGTCCGCCGGTAGGATGGCCGCGCCCTTGCCGACTGCGCCTTGTGCAAATGCTTCATCCTCGACCTGTTCGAGCGCGATCACCGTGCCGTTTGCCGGTGTGGCGATAGTCATGGGTTGCATTTCCTGTGAAGTCTGCTGCGGTTGCGGCAGCGGCGCAGCGTCCGGCGCCTGAAAATCGGCACTGTCTTCCGCCGGAATGCCCCAGAAATAGGTCAGCAGCAGACCGGCTGCCAGAGCGGCAGCGCAGCCGATGAGGAAGGGGACAAACGGCGAGTATGTCATCATGGCGACCGAGAACAGATTGTGGAATACATAAGCGTTCATTGTGACATGGCACAGGCCGTTGATCGCACCGCCAATGCCGCCCGCAATAGCGACAATCGCCATCAGACGCTTATAGCGCATGACAATACCGTACAGAATCGGCTCGGTGACACCGGCCAAGAAACCGGTCAGAATGGTCGGTCCGGCGATTTCACGGATTTTGGAGCCTTTGCGGCCTTTGAGATATGCACCGATGGCAATGCCGATCTCTGCGTATACGCAGCAAACCGCCGCGCCTTCGAGCACGTCGCCGCCGACCTGGCTCAGGTTTTGCAGCGTAATGGGCGTGAAGCCCCAGTGCAGGCCAAGGATGGTCAGGAACGGATAGGTGGCGCCCAGCACCAAACCGGCCAGCAGATTGTTGAAATCAAACAGCATCGAGATAAAGCTCGATACCAGGTTGCCGATGGTTGTGCCGAATGGGCCGAATACCAGAATGGCCATCGGAACAAGCACCAGCAGGCAGATCATCGGCACGAGGAACATTTGCAGTTCCTGCTTGACGATTTTGCGCAGCTGCTTATCCAGAAAAGCATAGACAAACGAGATAATGAAAATCGGGAACACGGTGGTAGCGTAGTCCACCGGCACGACGCTGATGCCGAGGAAGTTCACACCCTCTTGCCCAATCAGACTGGTGAAAGATGGCTCAAGCAACGCTGCGCCGATTGCGCCGCCGACATACATATTGCCGCCGAACTGCTTGGACAGCGTAATGCCCAGAAAGATCGGCATGAAATAAAAGACCGAGTTGCCTGCCGCCGAGAGAATGGCGTAGGTCGAACTGGCATCCGACAGCAGGCCAAACTCCACCAGTACCATCAGCAGCGCCTTGATCATGCCCGCACCGGCCAGTAACGGAATCAGCGGGGAGAAAGCGCCTGAAATAATTTTCATAATGGAAAGCTTTTTCTTGCCCTCATCGGATTTTTTACTCTCATCCAGATTCAGCAGCTGCATGATCGCTGCGAAATACTCAGTCACTTGAGGGCCGATAACGATCTGGTACTGTCCTCCGCTGATGACTACCGATAGTACATAGGACTTTGCTTCAATCTCTTTTTTCTGTGCCAGACTTTCGTCCTTCAGTTCAAACCGAAGGCGGGTCGCACAGTGCACCAGCTGGTTGACGTTTTCCTTGCCGCCTACCAGTGCCAACAGTTCTTTTGCTTCCTTTTCCAGCATGGCTGATCTCCTTTTCTTTTTTTACCCAGCCGGCTTTTTCTCTTAAGAGCTCTCTTGATTTGCATTATAGCGTGTTTTTGCGGTTTGAAGAGACATTTTGCACACAAAGCAACAGCGTTACACTTTTTCCATCCATTGGGAGTGGAAAAGGTGTAACGCTGTAAACCTGTTTGTTTTATTCATAGAAAAGCTCGCCATGCCGCTGATAGAGCTGCAGTGCGCGGTCATAGTTATTGCGCAGCAGAATAGAAACAAGTAAGTCGAGGATGTAGAAGACTGAGGTGTGGAACATCGCGTCTCCGAGTTGGATGACGTTTTCTTTGTAAGCGCACAGCAGCACGGCATCCGCATATTTGGCAATTGGAGCTTGGCCGTTGCCCGTGATGCAAATGATAAAATGGTCTTTTTTGTGGAGATTGCTCAGTGCGCGGCAGATATGTTCATCTGTGCCCATGCGGGAGATGACGATGACGACCGAGCGTTCCACATAGTATTCATATAACAGGATTTTGTCGACCGTTGCATAGACGTTGGAGCTGACGCCTGCTTGTATAAAATTATGCGAGGCATATTCGCCAATGGCACGGTTGGCATCAAAACCGAAAAAGTCAACCACGTTATATTTTTGAAATGCGGCCTGTATTTTTTCGAGCGTTTCGGTGGACAGCATCTCTTTAGTCTCAAACAGGCTTTTTTCATGCAGCGAGGAGATTTTGTTCATCAGCGAAAGGATGTGTTCCTTTCGTTCGACCTCCACCCGTTCGAACTGGCTTTCCTTGAGATCGACCAGCAGATGAAGCTTAAAATCCTGAAATCCCTCATAGCCGATTTTTTTGACAAAGCGGACGATGACTGTGGCGCTGGTAAAAGTCTCGCTTGCTAGTTCGCGTGTTGTCATTTTCAGAACGGATTCGCAATTGCGCAGAATATAGTCGGCAATCTCACATTCGCGTTCGGTAAAGTTTTCTTTTTGTTCCAGTTTGCGCAACAATTCCATCCTGACCACCCCTTTTGCCGTTTGCTTTATTTATTATATCGGCAAACTACATTTTTGGCAAGAATACAGCGGCAAGTGGTTGCGGTGAGAGTGGCTTCTCCAACATGCTGGGATAAAAAGAGCGCGTGAGGCGGTCATGCCGCCTCACGCGTTTTCGTGTTCAGCCGTCCAGCAGACCGTGGGCAATTCGATCCCGGAGCGAAAGTACATTCGCATAGATTTGCCGGATGGTCTCGCGGAATACAGCATCGCTTTGCCCTGTTGGGTCATCCAGTCCCCAGTCCTCCCGATGCCGGCAGGGCAGGGTGGGGCAGTTGACATTGCATCCCATGGTTACGACGATATCCACCGGGGGAAGTTCAGTCCACAGCTTGCTGTGCTGGCTGACGGTCATGTCGATGCCGTACAGTGTCTGCATCAGCCGCACCGCGTCACGATTGATCTGCGGCACAGTCTCCGTGCCGCCCGAGCAGCTTTCGAAAACGTCGCTGGCCAAATGTCTGCCAAGCGCTTCCGCCATTTGGCTGCGGCATGAGTTGTGTACACAGACAAAGGCCACTCTTGGTTTGTGTTTCATGGATTACCCCCTGACCTTTTGCAGCAGCGCCTTGACTTCCTCCGGCTTGAGCACCTTGCCGTAGGACACGACCTTGCCATCCACGACCAGCGCCGGGGTGGTCATAACGCCGTATGATGCAATTTGGGCGAAATCGGTCACATGGTCGATGGTTGTGTCAATGCCCAGCTCAGCCAGTGCGGCTTTCGTGGCGGCTTCGAGCTCATTGCACTTGGCGCAGCCAGAGCCAAGTACCTTGATGCCGGAAGTCGTTCCTGCTGCACCTGTGTCAGTGGCAGTTGCAGTAGTGTGGGAACAGCAGTTTTCTTGCGTCTTTTTCTTTCCAAACAGTCCCATATCAAATCCTCCATTATAGTAATAAATATTGCAATCCGTTGAACAGATAGCCGACCAGAATAATGCCCAGCGTGCATATACCGATGAACAGCGCCAGCAGCCGGGGCTTTACCGCTTTGCGCAGCATGACCAGAGAGGGCAAAGAAAGCGTGGTGACTGCCATCATAAAGGCCAGCACGGTACCCAACTGTGCGCCTTTGCCGAGCAGCGCCTCTGCCACCGGGATAGTACCGAAGATATCCGCATACATGGGAACACCTACGATCGTAGCCAGCAAAACACCAAAGGGGTTGTTTGCGCCAAGCACCGTGGTGATCCAGCTTTCCGGAATCCAGTTGTGAATGACCGCGCCGATACCCACACCGATGAGAATATACGGGAATACTTTGCGAAAGGTGCCGAGCATTTGTTCTTTGGCGTAACGCAAACGGTCGCGCTGGGTCAGGTTGGGTGATTCGATATCTGTGCTGCCAGCGGACAGGATGAAATCCTCAACATACCGCTCCATACGCAGCTTTTCGATCACTGTGCCGCCGATGACTGCGATGAGCAGCCCGAGGATGACATAAACGACCGCAACCTTTGCGCCGAAAATGCTCATCAGCAGCACCAGACTGCCCAGATCCACCATAGGGGAGGAGATCAAAAAGGAGAATGTCACGCCCAAAGGAAGCCCTGCACTGGTAAAGCCGATGAACAATGGGATTGAGGAACAGGAGCAGAAGGGAGTGACTGTGCCCAGCAGAGCGGCGATGAGATTGGCCCAGATGCCGTGAAACCGACCCAAAATGCGGCGGCTGCGCTCGGGCGGAAAGTAGCTCTGGATATAGGAGATCACGAAAATCAGTATGCACAGCAGGATAGTGATTTTGATAACATCGTAGAGAAAAAACTGTATACTGCCGCCCAGCCGATTCGTCACATCCAGACCGATCGCGGACAGACCCGCGCCCACCAGTCCGTTGAGCCATTGCATGCCCAGCACCTGATCCTGTATGAATTGCCATATGCTCATAGAAACACCTCACTTGATGATAATATGCAATACATCAAAAATATTTGATATGTTTTGCCGAAGAAAACGCCATCGATGTATGGATGGCGTTGATATGTGGTATCAGCACTCTGCTTTTTTCGGCTCGGCAGCGTCTGGTGTGGTCAGCGCTTGCAGCAGTGCAACAGCATGCTCCCGGCCGGTGGCACTGAGCCGATAGTGCGTCCATTTCCCTTCCTGGCGGCCGATGACGATACCGGAGTCGCACAGGATTTTCATGTGGTAGGACAGGCCGGATTGGGTCAGGTCAAGCGGCTCTTGCAGCACGCAGGCGCACTTTTCGCCGCTGCGCAGCTGTGCAAGAATGGCAAGACGCTTAGGATCGCACAGCGCTTTGAATACTTTGGCTTGTGCTTGATAGTCGTTTTCCATTCCTGCACCTCACATCAAATAATTTTGATGTGTTTAGTATATACGGGCGAGCGTGCCTTGTCAAGGGCAGACAAGCAAAAAAGAAGCGACAGATTTCGTTAACAAAACGGGCAAAAATGCCGGTTTTCGCTGGTGGCTTTTTTGCGTTCGGGCTGGTATACTGACAAGCAGGACAGTAAAAGGAGAGAAAAAGATGAGTTTGGGAAGCAGTTTGTATCATGCACGAAAAAAGAGCGGGCTATCACAAGAGAATGTGGCCGAAAAGCTGGGTATAAGCCGCCAGACCATCTCTAAATGGGAAACAGATGACACTTTGCCGGATATCCGGCAGTCCAAACGGTTGGCGGTGCTCTATCATATGACGTTGGACGAGTTGATCGAGTACGATTTTGACGAGCAGCAGGCGCAGCAGATGATCGATAGCGTCAGTGAGGAAGCGCAGGCCAAAATCGACTGGAACAAGGTGTGGAGCAAGAAATATCCGGTGTTGTCAACTTATCACCAAAAGGTGCGTATTGACGATTATGCGCCTGTTTTGCGGGAGATGCTCACCCGGCTGCGGGTCGAATACGGTTATAACAACACCAATGCGCTTCTGGTGCTCAAGGATATTTTGGCCCGCGTCTGGAAAGGGCAGATGTAGGCTGGGACAGGCAGAGACAACTGCCGTACGAAGAAAGCAAGAAAGGCTCCACTTGATGTGGAGCCTTTTTGTATCAGCAGTTTTCCATGATGGCTTTGACTGCGGTCTTGGTGTCGGTCAGCGGGAACAGTTCGTAGCCCACACGGCCGGTATAGCCGCAGGATTCCAGATGCGAGATCACCTTTTTGTAGTTGATTTCACCTGTACCGGGTTCGTGGCGGCCCGGCGCGTCTGCTACGTGGATGTGGCCGAAGGTGTCTCCGTATTTGGTGATCGTGTCGCAGATGCAGCCTTCGTTGATCTGCATGTGATACACGTCATACAGGAGCTTGAGCCGCGGCGAGCCAATCAGGCGGACAATTTCTGCGCCCATCTGTGTCGTGGCAAGGAAATTGCCGACGTGATCGGTCGTGATATTGAGGGCTTCCAGATTCAGATTGATTCCTTCAGTCTCTGCCAGCTTGGCACAATCGAGCAGCATGTCATACATCGAGCACAGCTTGACCGTGTGCGACAAGTCGTCATAGTGGTTGACAACGATGCCGCCTTCGCCGAGCGCGTTGGAATGAATGGTCACGCTGGAAGCGCCTACCTTTTTCGCCGCAGCGATCGACTGCTTCAAATAGTCGAGGTATTTTTCCTTGTGAGTGGGGTCGACGAGCGAAAAGTCTGCGTCTCCATTAAAGCCGGAAATGGCGATGCCAGCCTTTTCCGCTGCTGCGCGGGTGGCACCCAGATCGCGGATGCGCCAGTCCCAGAATTCTACGGCCTCAAAACCGTCGTTTTTAGCTGCCTCAAAGCGATCGAGCCAGTCCAGCTCGGTATACAGCGTGTCGATGCACGCGCATTTTCTCAGTGCCATTTTGTCGGGTCTCCTTTATCGGGTTTTTGTGAAGTGGGTGGTATCACCACTTTGCTGCCATGATACCACCCTGCGGCGTATTATTCAATCTCGGAAATCTTGACCGGACGTCCTTCGTGCAGCGATTTGGTGGCGGCAGCCGCCATCAGAACCGGATACAGGCCATCCTCGCCGGTAACCGGCGTTTCCTTGTTATGGAGCACTGCATCGGCGAACGCCTGCATCTCGGCAACAAATGCGCCAGTGTAGCGATCCCACATGACTTTGTAGGCCACGCCATGTACTGCGCCGTCTGCGGTGGAAAGAACGGCGGTATTGGGGGTGTCGTTCTGATCCTCGGCACAGCCCTCTGAACCGAATACTTCAACGCGCTGGTCGTAGCCGTAAACCGCCTTGCGGCTGTTGTCAATCACTCCGATGGCACCGTTTTCAAATTTGAGGGTGACCAGTGCGGTATCGACGTCGCCCGCCTCGCCGATGTCGGGATCGACCAGCACAGAGCCGATCGCGTGGACTTCGGTGACTTCGCTGCCTGCCAGGAAGCGAGCCATGTCGAAGTCGTGGATCATCATGTCGTAGAAAATACCGCCGGAAACCTTCACATAGGACACCGGGGGCGGCTCGGGGTCGCGCGAAGAGATCTTGATGATGTTCACTTTGCCGACCTTGCCATCCCGCACCATGTCGTATACGGCGCGATGGTTGTGATCGAAGCGTCGGCAGAAGCCGATTTGCAGCTTGACGCCCGCTTCCTTAGCGGCATTGATGGCTGCATGCACCTTGGACAGGTCATAGTCGATCGGCTTTTCGCAGAAGATGTGTTTGCCGGTATGTGCAGCCTCGATGATGTACTTGGAGTGCGTGTCGGTCGAGGAACAAATCAGTACAGCTTCGATTTCCGGGTCGTTTAAGATGTCGTTTGCATCCTTGGTGCAGTTCGGGATACCGCACTGCTTGGCGAACGCTTCGGTCTGCTCGTTCATAAAGGGATCAGCGATGGTCTTGATTTCCATCTCCGGCACAAACATGGAAATATTCTTGGCGTGAACCTTGCCGATACGGCCCGCGCCGATAATACCAACTTTCATGGAGAATCCTCCTTTGGGAAATACAATACAGTTATCATGAAGAATGTAATGGAAGTTTAGAACGTAGGAGCGTTCTGGTAAAAAAGAGAGTGGAGCGTTTTATGAAGGAAAAGGATTGAGAAGTTTACAATAGGGATTGAATGGTTAAGACATCCATTCCGTAAAACGGTCAAGGCGATCCTGCGCATTGTCCTTGGTGATGATTTCGGTGCCGGTATCCACGACGGCGTCGTATTCTTCACCCTGCAGAATCTTGACCATGGTTTCCACAGCCTTGTAACCGATGTCATAGTTGTTCTGTGCAGCGGTCATGGTCAGTTCACCGTTGAGGACTGCCTCTACTGCGGATTTCTGACCGTCAAAGCCAAGGAAAATGGTGTTGGCATAAGCCGGATTTTCCGCTGCGGTGCGGGCGGCAGCCAGCGCCATATCATCGTTGTTCGAGCAGATGATTGCAACGCCATCCGGGAACTTGTTCATGATCGCTTCCATGCAGGTGACCGCCTGATCTGCGGTAGCATTGGCGTACTGCACTTCGTCATCCAGAAACTCGCCGCCGGCTTCGGTGATGCCTTCGCGGTAGCCTTCCATGCGTGCGGTGTTGGTAGCATCGCCCTGCACACCGGCGATCTCAATGCACTTGATCTCTTCCCAGCCGGCTGCTTTTGCGGCCTCAACTGCGGCTATCGCGCCTTGCTTTGCGGCTTCCTTATTGCCAGTGCCGACGAAGGACAAACATTTGTCTGAGTCGATGTTGGTGTCAAAGGCAACAATCGGCTTGTCGGTATTGGCGATTGCGGTGGCAACGGCTTCGGACTGCAACGGTGCGATCAGATAGCCGTCAAAGGATTCATTGGCCAGATCGGTGGTCAGGGAGTTGAGCTGCTCTTCGTAGTAAGTCTCTCCCGGAGGGCCCTTGATGGACAGCTTGACCAGATCGGGATGTTCTTCCTCATAGGCTTCCGCACCGGCCTGAATGATTTGCCAGAACTCGGATGCGTTGGTTTTGAGGATCATGCTGATCTCGTACGGCGTTTCCGCGGAGGAATCGCCGCTCTCGGTCGTGCTGGTGTTGGTGTCGCCGCCGCAAGCGGTCATGGTCAAAGCGAGCGAACCTGCCAGCAAGGCTGCAAACCAGTTTTTCTTCGTCATGTCTTTCATCCTTTCTTTCTGTGTGTGCGTTTGTGTGCTGTGTGCTGTTTATGTGCTTATTGTAGGAGCGGCAAGAAAGAAAGTCAATGAATACTTTGGAGGAAACGTTTTTACAGAAAGAAAAAATCAGAACAAATTTAGCAAAATGGAATAGGAAAATGTAAGTAGTGAGATAAAATTTGCCTTTCAAAGTGCACAAATTCAAGTGTGGAGAGATTTGGGGGAGTGCTATTGTTGATTCTCGACAACGAGTTGATATTTTGAAAAAATGCTTTTCTGCAAAATAAGTTGCAAAAATAAATTTATTTGGATGAAAGAGAAGATAAAGTGTGTTGAAATAGTGACATAATGGAATATGTGCTTTCGCACACAAAGGGCTGAAATATGTGTGAAAAAACAATTTTCTTTGCCGCATGCACAGGGTGTGTGCTATAATGAATCCACTGAAATTTTTGGCAACAGGTGAGGCGGCATGAAAAGGAATCGTCCAACCATACAAACCGTAGCGGAGCATGCGGGAGTTTCACGCGGAACCGTAGATCGTGTATTGAATAATCGTTCCTATGTCAGTGCGGAAGTGAGGGAGCGTATTTTACGAGCAATCGAGGAAACCGGATATGTGGCACCGCGTCAGGCACGGCCTGTGGAGGAAACAAAAAATTATCCGCCGCTTCGATTGGGCGTTTTGCTGCCCAACTGGACCGGACCCTTTAAGACGGAAGTCTCCAGCGGTATTGAGGCGGCGCGACGGAAGTTAGCGGATTATCATGTGGAAATTCGTGTCTGCGTGTGTGAGACCGATCTTCCGGTGGAATGCATTGAGCATTTGGATGCGCTTGTGGAATGGGGGGCGCAAGGGATTGCGCTGTGTGCGCTCAATGATATTTTGATTGAAACCAAAGTGGGCGAATTGGCGGATCGCGGCATTCCATGCATTACGCTGAATTCTGATTTGCCGAACAGTCGGCGCCTGTGCTTTGTGGGGCAGGATTATACCAAAAGCGGTCGGATTGCTGCCGAACTACTCAGCAAGTGCGTGCCGAGGGATGCGCATATTCTGGCGATGGTGGGCAATTTGGAGTATCACGGACATCGCACAAGGTTGGACGGCTTTTGTGCACGCATGCATGAACTGGGTTTCTCTTCTGCGCAGATTGAGATCACAGAAACTTACAACAACTATCGCTTAACATGCGATAAGGTGCGCCAAGCGCTGCAGGGCACACCGGATTTGGCAGCAATCTATATGGTCAATCGCAGTGTGACGGGCTGTACGGACGCGCTGCGGCAGGCGGGTATGACCGATCAAATTCGCGTGGTTGCGCATGATCTGTCGGCACGTACCAAGAGCTTGCTTCAAGAGGGCAGCTTGGATTTTACTATTACGCAAGATATGTATCGGCAGGGATATCTGCCGCTGATGTTGCTGCGTGAGCTGCTGCACAAGGGTGTCCGCCCGCAAGAGGATCAGATCGCAACCAGTATTTCGATTATTTGCTCGCAAAATATTGAGTAGCGCAAGGATACACCGGAGCACGAATCGAAGAAAGCAAAGCCGCAAACTGCAACAATATGCTGCGGTTTGCGGCTTTATCGGAAATTATGGCTATGACACGGCCGCGCGCATAGACAAAGAAAAGCTTCTTTGCAATGCAGAAAAGAGCGTTAGCAGCCTATCTGCTTTTTCAGCTTCATTTCAGCAAAATTTTATATTATGATAGAGGTAATACAAAAGTGTGGTGAATGGCGTTGAAAATCCTGATTATCGAAGATGAAAAGCTGCTCGCGGATTCCATCAGGGAGCTTCTGCGGGGCAAGGGCTTTGACGTGGAGATCGTTTACGACGGAGAAAGCGGCGCCCAGTATGCAGAGCTGGGCGTTTATGACTTGTTGATTCTGGATGTGATGATGCCGAAGATGAATGGGTATGAAGTGGCACGGCAGGTGCGCGCCAAGCGGCTTGGCACGCCGATCTTGATGCTGACGGCACGATCCGGGCTGGAGGATCGGATCATGGGGTTAAATGCCGGGGCGGATTATTACCTCACCAAACCATTTGATACCAGAGAACTGCTGGCCTGTATCAATGCACTGCTGCGCAGACAGGGCGCGCAGGTGGATGAAATCACCTTCGGAAATACATCACTGGATCTGGATTCGGCCATGTTGGTTTGCGGAAGCAACAGCATCCGTTTGTCTGCAAAAGAATTTGACATCATGCGCTTTTTGCTGCAGGCAGGGGAGCGAAACTTGTCCAAAGAAGTGATTCTGGCGAGGGTATGGGGATTTGATTCGGACGCGGTGGAAAACAATGTAGAGGTCTATATCGGCTTTTTGCGGAAAAAGCTGGCGGGCATTGGTTCCAATATCCGCATTGAGGCCATCCGCAGGCTGGGATACCATCTGGAGGTGCGCGGAGATGATTAAAAAGCTTCGGCTGAAATTCATTTTAATCAATATGTCAATCGTTACGCTTCTGCTTTGTATCATTTTGGGGCTGGTATTTTATTTTACCAGCGCCAATCTGGAGCAGGAAAGCCTGAGCATGATGCGGAATATTGCCGCGCAGCCATTCCGGTTGGACACACCGGAGGAACGCGGGGAGGATGTGCGTCTGCCGTTTTTTGCGCTGCAGCTGGGACCGGACGGTGATTTGCTGGCGAAGGGCGGCGGGTACTACGACCTGTCGGATGCCGCTTTTCTGGACAGCCTGATCGACGCGGCTTTTTCCACGCCCAAGCAGTTTGGCGTGCTTTCGGAATATAATTTGCGATACTATCGCGTGGATATGCCGCTTAGCCAATGTCTGGTGTTTGCGGATATTTCGAGTGAACGTGCCACGCTGAATGGTCTGGTCAAAACCTGCTGCATCATTGGTGTAGTTGGCTTTTTGCTTTTTTTATGGGTTAGTATATTGCTGTCCAAGTGGGCAGTGCGTCCGGTGGAGCAGGCATGGAAACAGCAGCGCCAATTTGTCGCGGCGGCATCGCATGAGCTGAAAACCCCGCTGACTGTGATTATGACCAATACAGAATTGCTGCAAAACCCGACGTATGACGCAGGTAAGCGGGAAACGTTTCTGCACAGCATCCAGACGATGTCCGAACAGATGAAACGGCTGATCGGGCAAATGCTTGAGCTGGCGCGGACAGACAACGCGGAGGCCAAGGAGGTATTTGCCGAGGTGGACTTAAGCAGACTGACCACGCAGACCGTGCTGCCGTTTGAGTCGGTTTTCTTTGAAAAAGGGATGAGATTGGAAACTGATGTGCAGGAAAACATCCGCGTGACAGGCGCAGAAGCGCAGCTGCGCGAGCTCGTGGAGATCCTGCTGGATAATGCGCAGAAATATGCGCGGGAAAAGGGATGTACATGGGTTGCGCTGCAAAAACGCGGTCGAAACCGCTGTGTGTTGACGGTTTCAGACGAGGGAGAGGAAATCCCGCCAGATGCGCTGCAAAACCTTTTCAAACGATTCTATCGGGCAGATCCAGCGCGCAGCCGCTCCGGCAGCTTCGGGCTGGGGCTTTCTATTGCGGAAAACATCGTTACGCAGCACCGGGGGAAAATCTGGGCGGAAAGCAAGGATGGGATCAATCGCTTTACGGTAGAGCTGCCCTGTCTGTAAATATCCATCGGAAAAGAGGAGCCTTTTGCAAGGCTCCTCTTTTTTGTGCTTTCGGCTGTTTTTTTCAGCGTGGTTTCAGTATGGGCCGTTACAATGTCTTTGGATACCGGTGCGGCATGGCGCACCGTTTAACGAGGAGGTCAAGCATGATATCAGTGGAACATCTCACGAAATGTTACGGCGATTTCATGGCGGTGGATGATTTGTCCTTTGAAATTGAGGAAGGGCATGTATATGAAAAGGAAGAGGGAGATATCGACGGCCCCTTTGCTGCGGCGGTTTCCGTGGAATGCACAAGCGGCGGCCAGATCGTCTGGTTCGCGTCCTCTAGTTTCTTGGACGATGTGTATAACGCGTATTCTTCGGGAGCGAACGTCAATCTGGGGATGAATGCGCTTTCTTCTTTGATTGGGGAGAGCGAAGCGATGGCGATTCGCAGCAAGTCGCTCAATTACAACTATCTGACCATCAGCGATTCTACTTCTTCTCTGCTGAAGGTTATTATGATCGGCGTATTCCCGCTGCTGTATCTGGGCATTGGCATCTATGTGGTGCTGAGAAGAAGGAGGATGCAAAATGAAGCGGTCTAAGCGGCTGATGATTCTGCTGGGTGTTCTGGTGATCGCGTGCGTGGCAACATTCGTGCTGAGCCGGTATGAAGAGCATCAAGAGCAGATTCAAAACAGCGATGAGGTGGTGCTGGAGCTGGACAGCGATGCCGTACAGTCGCTGTCTTGGGAATATGAATCCCGCACGCTGGCTTTCCATAAGGAAGAGAACGGCTGGGTCTATGATGAGGATGCAGAGTTCCCGGTGGACGAGGACAAAATCAAGGAAATGCTCAGCCGGTTTGAAGAGTTCGGTGTTTCGTTTATCATAGAGAATGCGGAGGATCTGGGACAGTACGGTCTGGACGATCCGCTGTGCACCATCACGATCGCCACCGAGGAGGAAACCTATACGATTCAGTTGGGCGATTACAGTCAAATGGATGAAGAACGTTATGTGTCCATTGGCGACGGGAATGTATATCTGGTGCAGAATGATCCGCTGGATGACTTTGACGCGGTCCTGAGTGAGATAATCGACAACGATGAAACACCCAGTGTGGAACAGGCAGACAGTATTACGTTCTCGGGTGCGGCAGAGTATGAGATCACCTATGAAGAGGACAGCGATGCGAGCTATTGCGCGGATGATGTATACTTTACGCAGCAGGATGGTGAAACGCTGCCGCTGGATACCTCTCGCGTCGAAAGCTATTTGCAGGCCATTGACGACTTGGATTTGAGCAATTATATGACCTATAAGGCGACGGAGAAGGATTTGCAGACTTATGGTCTGGATGATCCTGAACTGACGGTGCAGCTGGATTACACCGAAGAGGATGACGACGGGAACCAGACCCAGAACAGCTTCGTGTTGCACATCAGCCGAGGCCCGGGGCAGCGGGAAAAGGTGCAGGAGGGCGATACAGACGAGGACGAAGAAATCATCGCTTATGCCCGTGTGGGAGAGTCCCCGATCCTGTATAAGATCACCCAAGAGGAATACTATGCACTGATTGCAGCGACCTATAACGACCTGCGGCATCAGGAAGTGCTGTCTGCGGACTTTAACGACATCAACCAGATAGATATTACGCTGGAGGGTGAAACCTATACCATTACGACAGACGGTGATGTGGATGATCGAACCTATGCGTATGAGGACGAAGAGATCGACATCACATCCTTCCGGGATGCGCTGACAGCGCTGCGCGCAAACAGCTTTACCGTTGAGCAGCCCGATCAGAAGGAGGAAATCAGCCTGACGGTCCATCTGGATAATGAAAACCATCCGAGTGTCAGCATTGCACTTTACCGCTATGACGGGGATAACTGCCTTGCCATGGTGGATGGAAAACCCGTTTCGCTGGTGGGACGCAGCTATGTGGTCGACCTGATTGAGGCGGTCAATGCGATTGTTTTCAACTAATCTATTTTATTGCGTATAACAGACAAAGGACTTGCCGTCTGCGGTTTGCAGGCGGCAAGTCCTTTTGTAGTCTTTTGGATGATGCAGTGCTTAAAGGGACCTGTTGACAAAATCCCCAGATGCTCAGTTTCTATGATATAATAGAAACAAAGGAGGGATGGAGCATGATGGGACGGCAAAGTG
>NZ_CAWVCU010000073.1:0-9149 GCF_963927765.1 uncultured Agathobaculum sp.
TATAGTGCGTGTCAATGGTGACGAGGGTACACCTGTTCCCATTCCGAACACAGTAGTTAAGCTCGTTTACGGTGACAATACTTGGCTGGCGACGGCCCGGGAAGATAACTCGACGCGCACATCACGAAAGCAGCAACTTCGGTTGCTGCTTTTCTGTTTCTGGAGGGAAAAATGTATCAGTATATTTTGTTTGATTTAGATGGGACTTTAACTGACCCGCGTGAGGGGATCACAAAGTCAGTGCAATATGCGCTTGCAAAAATGGGAATTGAGGAGCCGGATTTAAGTGCTTTGGAGCATTTTATCGGTCCACCGCTGTATGATGAGTTCAGGCGCTGTTATAACTTTGATGATGCGCAGGCAAAACAGGCTGTTGCAGCGTATCGGGCGCGATTTTCGGTGCATGGCTGGAAGGAAAACATTCTGTTCGATGGTGTTCCCGCGATGTTGCAAACGTTGCGCGATGCGGGAAAGACATTGGCCGTCGCGTCTTCGAAGCCGACTGTGTTTGTCGAAAAGATATTGGAGCTTTTTGAGATTGCGCCATATTTTGATGCAGTATCGGGTGCAACGCTGGATGGCAGCATCAGCACCAAGGTACAGGTGGTAGAGCAGGCGCTTGCTCTGCTTTCGGTCGAGGATCATAAAAGTGTGGTGCTGGTAGGCGACCGGATGCATGATGTGGAGGGTGCGCAATTGTGCTCCATCGACTGCGTGGGTGTGACATTTGGATTTGGAGGCTTGCGGGAATTGCAGCAGGCGGGTGCCAAACATGTCGTGCAGGATTTTTCCGAACTCATTCGGCTATTGACAGATTGATGTTGCTGGCACGGCGCGATACATGTGAGCTTCCGTCGAATTCTGCTTGGATATGTCCAAGCATTTTTGTGGGATTCGACGGCAGAAAGCCAATCCTTCATTCTTTACCGTTGGCAACAACTGTGATACAATAAAAAATATATTCAATTATACTGCCGCTGGATGCGGTACATAAACAGAATGTTTCTTGCGGATTGTGACGGAGGAATAGCGATGCTCCAATATCGGATGCCTGTGCTGGCGGTGCGGAATGTTGAAACTTCAAAGAAATTTTATCAGGAATTGTTCGACCAAAGTGTTGCGTTGGATCTTGGCCGCAATGTTACCTTTTCCGGTGGGTTCGCGATTCAAGAGGATTTTGATGAATTAGTCGATATTCCGAAATGCACGATTTTGCATCAGTCGAACAATATGGAACTCTATTTTGAGGTGGATGATTTTGACGCTTTTCTGGAAAAGCTCCACGGTTTTCTGGATGTGGAACTGGTGCATCCGCCCAAAATGCATGAGTGGTATCAACGGGTGGTACGGTTGTATGACCCGGATTGGCACATGATCGAGGTCGGAGAATCCATGGAGGTCATCGCACGCCGTTTGCTGCGTGAGGGTTACGATGTTTCACAAACCGCACAGATGATTCAGCACCCGGTGGAGTTTGTGGAACAGTGCAAGAAAGGTATGGAGTAGCCTATGTTTGAATTTCAGCCGGAGTTCGTTTGCTGCGGCGACGCCCGGATTGCTTATTATGACGCAGGACGCGGGAAACCGTTGGTACTTTTGCACGGGAATGGGGAGGACAGTTCCTATTGGAAGGCACAGATCCCGGAATTTACGCGTTTCTTCCGTGTGATTGCGGTGGACAGCCGGGGGCACGGCGCATCCGAACCCGGCACGCGCGGTTTATCGTTTGAACTGATGGCGCAGGATCTGAAAACATTATTGGATTCGCTTGGCATTGAAAAAGCATATGTGCTTGGTTTTTCAGATGGCGGCAATCTGGCCATCAAGTTTGCACTGATGTTTCCGACGTATGTTGACAAGCTGATTTTGAACGGCGCAAATGTAGAGATGTTTGCAGGCATGAAGCCGCATTTTCAGCTGCCGGTGTATGCGGCTTATGGTGCGCTGCGTGTATTGGGGAAAATCAGCCATCGGGCAGCGCGAAAGCGCGATGTGTTCGGTTTGATGGTGTATCCGTATGGTGTCGTGATGGAGGACTTGCAAAAGCTGACTATGCCAACGCTGATTATTGTTGGCGAACACGATATTGTGCGTGACAGCCAGACCAGAGAAATGGCCGCGCATATTCCGCATTGCCGGGTGGAGACCTTCCGCGATGGGGATCATTTTGTCGCGGCAAAGCAGCCGTCGCGGTTTAACCGCACGGTTGTGGAATTTTTATTGGGGAGATAAGGAAAATGCAGTTTATCAAAGCGGGGCAGACCGCAGAAAGCAATATTTTTAATCGACTGGACGAAAGAAAACGCGCATTGATTGCCGGCGGTGCAGATGTCATCAATTTATCTATCGGTACGCCCGATTTTCAGCCGGATGCACATGTGATGCAGGCGGTCAGTCAGGCTGCGCTTGACCCGGAGCAGTATAAATATTCGCTGACCGAAACGCCCGAGCTGATTGCGGCGGTGCAGGACTGGTATCGTCGCCGCTACGATGTTGCGCTGGAAGCGGATGAGATCATGGCAGTCTGCGGTTCGCAGGAAGGCATTGCGCATGTCGGCTTTGCTTTTGCAGGGCCGAACGATCTGATCCTTGCGCCCGATCCGGGGTATCCGATCTTCTCTTTCGGGCCGATGATGACCGGCGCGACGGTCGGCCTGTATCCGCTGAAGGAGGAAAACAACTGGCAGCTGGATTTCGCAGATATTCCGGAGGACGTCGCGGAGCGCGCTAAGGCGATTGTGGTATCTTACCCGAATAACCCGACGACCGCAGTGGCAGACCGCGCCTTCTATGAGCGTCTGGTCACCTTTGCGCGCGAGCATAATATCATTGTGCTGCATGACAATGCCTATTCGGATTTGATGCTGAACGGGAAGCAGGGGCTTTCTTTCCTCTCCATCCCGGGCGCAAAGGAGGTCGGCATTGAGTTTAATTCACTGTCCAAGACCTATAATCTGACCGGTATGCGTGTGTCGTTTGCGCTGGGCAACCGTGAGGTAATTGAGCGCTTCCGCGCATTCCGTTCGCAGATCGACTATGGTATGTTTTATCCGATTCAGGCGGGCGCGGTCGCAGCGCTCACCGGGCCGCAGGATATTGTCCGCCGCAACCGGGAAGGCTATATGGCGCGGCGCGATGCACTGTGCGGCGGCCTGCGAAGCATCGGCTGGGATGTGCCGGACGCACAGGGTACGATGTTTGTCTGGGCGAAGATTCCAGAGCGGTTTGCTTCGTCCGTGGATTTTGTGCTGGAGCTGATGGAAAAGACCGGCGTTATTTGTGTGCCGGGCAGCTCGTTTGGTGCGCATGGCGAAGGCTATGTGCGGTTTGCGTTGGTCGTGCCGCCGGAGCGGATGGAAGAAGCCGTGCGGCGCATCGACGAAAGCGGTATTCTGCGCGGGTGAGGAATGCGATGAAGATCACACATATTGCACTATATACCAATGATCTTGCGCGGGCGCGCGCGTTTTACGAAACTTATTTTGGCGGCGTTGCGGGCGCATTGTATCACAACCCCAAAACCGGCCTGCAAACCTATTTCCTGTCCTTTGCGGATGGTGCGCGGCTGGAACTGATGACGCGTCCGCAGCTGGAGACTGCCGCGGACGGCGTGCATATCGGCTGGGCGCATCTGGCGTTTGATACCGAGTCACGCGCGGCGGTGGATGCGCTGACCGCACGGCTGCAAGCGGATGGCTATACGGTGGTCAGCGGTCCGCGTGTGACGGGGGACGGATACTATGAAAGCTGCGTGCTGGACCCGGATGGGAACACCGTAGAAATCACAGCATAAAAGGAGCAACTATGAAGCTGATCTCTTGGAATGTAAACGGCCTGCGTGCCTGCGTGGGCAAGGGCTTTTTTGACTTTCTCGCGGCGGAGCAGCCGGATATGATGTGCTTGCAGGAAACCAAGCTGCAGCCCGAGCAGGCGCCTCAGGTCGAGGGGTACCACGAGTACTGGAACTCGGCGGAGAAAAAGGGCTATTCGGGCGTGGCGCTGTTCAGCAAAAACGAGCCGCAGCAGGTGACCTATGGCCTTGGAATTGACGAGCATGACCATGAGGGGCGTGTCATCACCGCAGATTATGGCGAATTTTATCTCGTCACGGTCTACACGCCCAACTCGCAGGATGAACTCAAGCGGTTGGAGTACCGCATGCAGTGGGAGGATGACTTCCGCGCGTATCTGCAAAAGCTGGATGCGGAAAAGCCGGTTATTGTGTGCGGGGATATGAACGTTGCGCACAAGGAAATCGACCTGAAAAACCCCAAGACCAACCGCCGCAATGCGGGCTTTACCGATGAGGAGCGGGGGAAAATGACCGAGCTGCTGGAAGCGGGCTTCACCGATACGTTCCGTCACTTTTATCCGAATGTGACCGGCGCGTATTCGTGGTGGAGCTACCGCTTCAAGGCGCGCGAAAAAAACGCAGGGTGGCGCATCGACTATTTTCTGGTGTCCAGCCGTTTTATGGAACGCGTCAAGGATGCCCGTATTTTAAGCGATGTGTTTGGCTCAGATCATTGTCCGGTATTGATCGAGATAGACTGACTGCGGCGGCAAAGAGAGTAAAAAAACAGACTGCGAAAGGTTTCGCAGTCTGTTTTTGTTTATATCGGGTTTCAGCCGCCAAGCAGACCACTGAGCGCGATCAGTGCGGGAATAGAGAGGGCGGATAAAATGGTAGAAACCGCAACCGCGCGCGTGGAGAACAGATAATCTGTGCCGTATACCTGGCCAAACATAGAGCAGGTCATAGCGACCGGCGCGGCGGAACTGATCAACATACTGTTGCGCAAAACACTGTCGAGCGGGAGCAACAGGAAAATCGCCAGAGTGATCAGCGGCAGAACGAGCAAACGCAGGGCGGTGACCCAATAAACCTGCTTATCTTGAAAGCAGGAGCGCAGGTTGCACTGCGCCAGAAACGCGCCCAGAATAATCATGGCAACCGGCGTGTTGAGCGAGGCTAGATAAGAGATACAGGTCGCAGGGATTTGCGGCAGGTTGAGGGGCGTCAGGAAAAAGACCAGACCGATGGCCAGAGAGACGGTGCCGGGATTAAGGATCGCGTTGCGGATTTTCTGCGCTTTTGCGGTGTTTCGGCACAGCTGTGAAACGCCGTAGCTCCAAAGTAGAACGTTGTTGACTGCGATAAAGGCAGAACCCAGAAACAAACCATAGGAGCCATACAGTGCGTCCAGCAGCGGAAGCGCCATAAAGCCGCAGTTGGTGAACACCACGCACACGCGTTTATCGGCAAAATTCTTGTGCGGCCCATTGGTACGAAACAGGAAATGGCTGACGACAATGGATAGTCCCATGGCAATGACCGTGCAGCCTGCGGCAGCCAGCAGATCAATGCCAAGCGCGGGATCGAATTCACGCTGAAAGGAATCAATGATAACGCAGGGCGCGACAATGCGCGTTAGGATCAGCGATAGCTGACCCGCACCGTCGTTATTCAGGTATTTGAGCCGGACACATACAAAGCCGACGGCCATCAGCAAAAACATGACAAAGATCTGTGAGACCAATATTTGAATATTTTCGAGCAAAATTCATTCCCTCCGATTTCCAACTTTATAATCATAAAACAGTTCCGGAGCGTTTGTCAATGCAAAAGGCATGTTTGTATTTGTGCGGGCATAAGATGGGGTGAAAGGGTGGTTGGCTGTGAAAAAAATGATTTGCGCCGCCATACTGGGCGGAATGCTGCTGGTACAGGCGGCGGCGCTGCCGGAAATGGGGGCGCTCAATGCCAAGTCCGCCGCATTATATGCGGCCAACGGACAGGAGCTGTTTACGTACAATGCCGATGAGCAGCTGCAGCCGGCGTCGGTGACCAAAATCATGACGATGCTGCTGACAATGGAGGCGCTGGAACGCGGTGAAGTGACATTGGACACCATGATTACGGGCAGCGAATACGCCTGCTCGATGGGCGGCACGCAGGTGTGGCTGGAGCCCGGTGAACAGATGCCCCTCAATGATATGCTCAAAGCGATTGCAGTGGGTTCGGCAAACGATTGCGCAGTTGCCGTAGCGGAACATCTGGCAGGCACGGAGGCGGCGTTTGTCGAACGGATGAACCAGCGCGCAGCAGAGTTGGGCTGCACCAACACGCAGTTCATCAATGCCAACGGGCTGGATGGCATGGGGCAAAAAACCATGACTTCTGCGCGTGACATCGCGCTCATTTCCTGCGAGCTGCTCAAGCATCCCAAGATTCTGGAATACACCGGCATTTGGATGGACAGCATCCGCGACGGAAAGTTTTCGCTCGCCAACACCAATAAAATGCTCAAAAGCTATCCGGGATTGACCGGCCTGAAAACGGGCTATATTGCTGAGGCGGGCTTTTGTATTTCGGCGAGCGCCGAGCGGGACAGTCTGAGTCTGGTCGCGGTGGTCATGGCGGCGCCGACAAAGGAGACCCGTATGGCGGACGCATCCGCGCTGCTCAATTATGGTTTTGCCAATTTCACAGTCTATACGCCGCCCGATGATTTGCTGCAGCCGGTTCCTGTGCAGCTGGGCAGCGCAGACTTTGTGCAACCGGTTTTGCAAAACGACCAGTCGATCGTCGTAGAAAAGGAAAAAGCCGCACAGCTGGAAACACAATTGAACTTGCCGGAGTCGCTGCAAGCGCCGATTACGGCAGGACAGCAGATCGGGGAACTGATCGTGACGAGCGGGGGGGAGACCCTGCTGCAGCTTCCAATCACGGCGGCCGAATATGTCGAAGCGCGAAGTATCCCGGGACTGCTTTTGGCGTTCCTCGGAAAATTGGTGGGAAGCGGCGCGGCGTGATATGGACAAAATGACGGAAAGTTTGCAAATCAGTCTTGAGGTTTGGGGTAAACTATGGTACACTAAAAGCAACCTCAAAGGTTGGGAGGATATAAACTATGGTAAAACTGATTATTGGCGGCACTGGCTCTGGTAAGACCAAGGAATTGATTGACCAGGTCAATACCGCGGTACAAGAAGAAAAGGGAAGCGTGGTTTGCATTTCGCGCGGCAACAAGTTGACTTTTGATATTTCGCATGATGCGCGCCTGATTGATGCAACCGATTACCCGATCAAGGATTACGCAAGCCTGCTTGGATTCCTGTGCGGCATTCATGCTGGTAACTATGATATTACGCGTGTGTTCATTGATGGCCTGTATAAGATCACCGGCATCAAGGACGTAGCCAAGGCGGAGGAGTTCCTCAACATGCTCGATGAGTTCTCCGCAAAGCATAGCGTTAACTTTACGGTTTCCCTCAGCGAGGAGCCGTCTGCGGCAACCGAGGGTATGAAGCGCTTCCTGTAAGCGAATACTTAGCGGTTATGCAGCGTGATAAAAAGCAGCGACTGAGTCGCTGCTTTTTTCTTTTTTACAGAGGTATAGCCATCCGCGGGAAAGGGCAAGGTACTATTGCTGACCGAGTGAAAATACACTAAATTTGGCTATGTTTAAGCCATATGTGCTGTCTGTCCATGAAAAAATGTGTGATTTGCATAATGGGAAGAGCGAAGAAGAAATTTTTTTAAGAAATTTCTGATAAAAAGTGTTTCACTTTTTGATTAGGTTAGGTATAATAAAAACGATATGCGGGAAGGGCAGTTTGCCCTGTTCGGCACAGCTGTGCTCAAGATATCAAATCGGCTATATGGGGGAATGCGGTTGAGTCAAAAAAAGGATCATTGGAGTGTGCTGCGTTACCTGATTTATTTCAGTCAGGTCGGGTTCACGGTCGTCACACCGCCGGTACTCTGTTGCTTCGGGGCGCTCTGGCTCCGGAACCGATTTGGATGGGGCAACGGCGTGATGATTTTCGGAATCCTGCTCGGGATAGCGGTTGCAGCCTGCGGACTGCGGGACTTCCTGCGGTTTACCGAGCGAAAAGCCAGAGAAAGCGAAAGAAAGGAGAAGCTGCCGTGACGGGAAAGCAAATCGTGCGGGAAGAATCCGCGCGGATGCTGCGTGGGATCGTGCCGCTGACGCTGATTGCCTTCGGCATTTTTGTGTTGGCCGGCTGCGAGGTGTGGCGAGCGGGCATCAGCCTGCTGCTGGGCGCGTGCTATGCGCTGGTTTTGTTCCGCATGATCGGCAACAACGTTGCCAAGGCCGCCCTGTTCCCTCCGGAGCAGGCGACTCGTATTGTGCGGCGCGGTTACGTTTTTCGTTATGTGCTGACCGGCCTTGTGGTATTTGCGGCAATCAAAGCGCCGTTTATCCATCCGCTGGCAGCCGTGCTTCCGCTCTTCTTTCCCAAGATTGTGCTGCTCTGGCATAATGTAGTTCAGAGGAAAGGAGGTTAGACGGTGAATGTTGAAATAAACGGCCCACAGGTACTGGGATATCTATTCGGTAACCCCAATCTGCCGATCACGGAAACCATGCGCAACGCATGGATCGTGATGGCGTTTATCCTGTTCCTATGTATTTTTCTGACCCGACGCATGGAGAAGATCCCGAAAGGAAAACAGGCGTTTGCAGAAAAAGCGGTCATCATGATCGACAGTCTGGTTGACAGCACCATGGGACCGGGATGCCGGGCGTTTTCGCCTTATATCGCAACGCTGCTGATGAGCTCGCTGTTTGGTTCTCTGGCCACGCTGTTCTGGATGCGTCCGGTAACGGCCGACTTGAACACAACGCTTGGCTGGGCGCTTATGACGTTTGCACTGATTACGTTCAACAAGATCAAGTATGGCGGCATCGGCGGTTATCTGAAGGGCTTCCTTGAGCCGGTTTTCGTCATGGCGCCGCTCAACGTACTCAGCGAGGTGGCAACGCCGGTCTCCATGTCGTTCCGTCATTTTGGTAACATGGCGGGCGGTCTTGTCATTTCGACCCTGATGTTGGGTGCGCTCGAAGTGCTGTCGGGCGCGGTTCTGGGCTTCTTGCCAGTTCCGCTGTTGCAGATCGGTATACCCGGCGTCCTTTCGCTGTACTTTGACTGCTTCACCGCCTGTATGCAGGCATTCATCTTCAGTATGCTGACCATGGCTTATGTAGGTGATGCGCGCAGCAGCGGCTGACGCAAGGAGTACGACAATCAACAACCGAATCCATTCTCAAATTTTGAACAACAACATTTTCAGGAGGAAAAAAGTATGGATCCCAAAGCATTTGTAGCAGGTATGTCCG
>NZ_CAWVCU010000074.1:0-13849 GCF_963927765.1 uncultured Agathobaculum sp.
CTTTGCCGTCCCATCATGCTCCATCCCTCCTTTGTTTCTATTATATCATAGAAACTGAGCATCTGGGGATTTTGTCAACAGGTCCGACATATTAAACAAAAAACGTCTGGAATTTTTCTGGTATTTTGAAAAAGATAGACAAGGAGTTTTTGCGTATGGGAAAGAGAAACGCGTGGATTCGGATTTTGTGCCTGTTGCTGGTCGGTGGGCTGTTGGGGGCAATGCTCCCCGGCGGGCTGCCGCAGGCTGCAGCGGCAGGTTCGGGGCAGGTGAAGATTTCCATTGCGGAAGTCAATCATTGCGATATTTACTACTGTGAAGGTGGGGAACTTGTCCCAATCGAGGAGGGACAGGTCATCAATAAGACCACGACAGGCAATTACGGCATACTCTTTTTCGCCGCGCCGCACACAGGCTATGCGCTGTCCGCGATGACGGCCACTTCTTCAGCCGGTGATTATTATACGATCTCCAACGGAGAGCCGAATGGGGCGAGCAGCGAGTTCTATACCTATAGTAACGGCAAAAATGTAACAAACCTGAAAAGGGTTGGGTATTCCGAGGATCAAATCGAGCGTATCCTGACGCAGGCGATTGCCGTGGGCTGCGACGGTGCGCTGCTGTTTTCCAGACCAGCATCAGATACGGGGGCGATCAGCAGCAACCTGATGTTCTGCGCTGAAAAGCTGCCAACGCTGGAAAAACATATCAAATCGGTCACGCCAAAAAACGGGGGACAGGATAAGCCGTATACCGAGGGCATGAGCGTTGGTTTGGGTGACACCATCAACTACTCGCTGGATGTGACGTTTTATCCGTTGGAGAAAAAACAATTTGCGGGATATGGAAGTGCTGGACGAAAAGACCAGAAACGGGGCAGACAATCCGGTGGGAATCACCGTGCCGGACGCAAACAAGCTGCAAACCATGACAGATATATACGTGGTTTCCGAAGATGTGCACTATACCATTGTCCAGAAGGATGTTAAGCAAGGTACGGTTCTCAATCAGGCGCAGCTATCGTATCAATATCAGTCGCTGCGCAGTAAGGGATAGCTTGCTACAACCAGCGATGCACAGGCTTCGATCATTGTGCACACCAGCGTCAGCTACCGGTATGAAAGCGGAACAGCAGGGATGCAGCTGCCGCCGGAATTGGAAGCTATGACGCCGACGGACTATACCTATTATGAGACCGGGCTCTATGGTCACCGTGCAGCCGCATGTGCAGTCGCCGTTCTGGGATGAGGCAAACGGTGGCTATTGGATGCTGCAAAATGATGGGAGGTGGGGTAGTGCCGTAGGAGATATCGCAGCGGACGGTACGTTCCCAATGCCAAGCACGCCTATTACTTTGACAGCGACATGGGCGTTCACCGAAGCGCCTGCTATCAAAGTGGAAAAGGATGGCAGTATACAGAATGCGCCAACGAATGGAAAAGAGGGGGACACGGTATCCTATACCGCCCATTACACCCTTTCTCTCCAAAATACCGGCGGCGAGCCGCTGAACCAGTTTACGATCTGCGATGCTACGCTGCCGCCGAATGCCGCAGACATCATCGCTGAGATTGATGGCAAACCAGTTACATTGGGAAACCCGTCTTACGATGCGCAAACCCATACGCTGACCTTTACACTGCCGCAGGAGCTACAGCAGGGTGAAACGCTTGTGCTGTCTTATTCCAGCAGCCGCACCGGAACACTGGGTTACAAAACCCAGTTGACCGACGAAAGCCAAGCTGACGTGACAGCTGTCGGTACAAAGACCGGAGTATCGGCGCTGGATGACGCGACGCTTGAAATGCAGGTAACGCTGCGAAATGTTATCATCCTGACTCCGGCGGATATCGTGATTTATGCGGGCGGTGATGAAAACGGCAACAATGTTGCGCCGGGCACCGATCTGCCCGAGCCGGGCTTTTTCGTCACGCTGCCTCTGGCAGCGGAGCAGGCGCTGCGTGCAGCAACGGGAGACACCGAGCAAGTCAATCTGTCTTCCTACCTGACCTTTACCGATGCAAATGAGAATGTCTGGGGGCTGGAGCCGTTTTGCGGGGAAGAGTACAGCAAATCGGACGGCCACTTCCTGTACCGTCTGGTGCCGGTACAGGTGCATGACGGACAGAAAAAGATCGAAATGCAGTTCTATGATGAGGAACTGGGGACACAGATCCGACAAAGCGAGTTTGATATTACAAACGCCTTGCAGCAGGAGTACGCAATGACCATTTACCCTGGGGAAATTCCAGCAGTTGACCCGGTGGCGGTGCTTCAGACAGCTGATCAGGAAATTGGCAAATATGGGATCGACGTTTCTGCTGGCAAGCTGATGATTCGCGGAACAACGGGTTCACTGGATACACAGCCAGTGGCGGACGCGATGCCGGAGACACAGCCGGAACAGATTTCGGTTTATGCGTTCTCCGATGATACGGAATATTATATCAACCAAAGTGAGCTGAAGGTGCAGCCCAAAAATGTGGCGCTGCTGGTCGATCATATTGTGAGCAGCGTCTATGACCAGACGTTACAGGCACTAGCCAGCGATGTGATCGACAGAATCCAAGTGTCGCCACAAAAGGTGCTGCGCTACCAGTTCCGCTATCTCGATCTGGTGGACACCAGTATGGGCAACACATGAGTTACTGCGAGCAAGCCGCTCAAGGTTATCTGGCCGTATCCGGATGGCACGGATAAAAACGATGATTTCACGATCATCCATTATAAGGGACTGGATCGCGACTACAATCTGGAGGATATGGCACAGCTGGAGAGGGGGAAGGACTATGTGCTCGAGGTTTATACCACTGAGCAGACGAATGGAAATGAGCCATCCGACAATGTGACATATCACGAGTTGACACGCACTGACAGCGGCCTGTGCTTTGTGGCAGATGGTTTTTCACCCTATGTGCTGATCTGGGAAGGCACGCCGGAGAGCCATTCGTCCGGTGGTACAACAGTCAAACCGGAAGAACCGGAAGTGCAGCCGGAGCCGATACCGGACGGACTGAATACGACCGACCACTATGCCTATCTGATTGGTCGAGGGGACGGCGGTGTGCAGCAGCTCGAACCGATTACGCGTGCCGAGATCGCAACCATCTGGTTCCGCCTACTGACCGATGAGACACGGGCGGAGAACTGGAGCACGGCGGATTGCTATCCGGACGTTGCAGCGGGTACTTGGTATCATAATACCATTGCTACAATTACGCATATGGACATGATGCACGGCGATACGGGCGGTGCTTTCCGACAGAATGATGAGATTACGCGCGCCGAGTTTGTGGCATCGGCGGTGCGATTCTTTGCAGCGCCCGAGGATGATGGGGAAATGCAGTTTTCTGATGTGCCTGCCAATGCATGGTATGCCGAAGCGGTGCGTGCCGGTGCAGCCCTTGGACTGATCGAGGGCGACGGAGACGGAACGTTCCGGCCGGAGGATACGATCACCCGTGCAGAAACCGTGGCGATCATCAACCGTATGCTGGGTCGCAAGCCGCATGGCGGCGAGCTGCTCGAACAAGCCGTGCAGTGGGTGGATAATCCGCAGGACGCTTGGTATTATGAGGATATGCTCGAGGCTACAGCCGGCCACGATTATGAGTGGCTGGGCGAAGGTGAAAACTGCGCCGAGCGCTGGACTGCGTTGCAGGCTGTGCGGGATTGGACTGCACTCGAGCGATATGGTCCACAGGGCGCATAAGCAAAAAGCGGAGAAACGACGGGCGTTTCTCCGCTTTGATTTTTGTGGTATGACTGGTGCGTAAGCCGGGTTCTGTCTTCGATACCGCAAATTGCATAGTGTTCCAAGATGCGTGAAAAGTGCTGAAAATACAGCATTCCGAAAAATATAGATTGATTGCGATCTGTATTGTTCCATACTGTATTTTTGTTTTTGTCAGTAAAAATGCGGTTTTGTGAAAAAACACTGACAAATTTACTGACAAAAACGGGTGCTGTTCCTTACTGTATTTTGCGTCCGCCGTAGATCGCGTCCTCCAGCTCAGTGACCGCACGGCTGGCCATGGTCTTGGTCACATGCCCGTACCGCTGCATGATCATTGAGGGGTCGGTGTGGCCGAGTCGGTTCTGCACGGTTTTGAGGTCGATGCCTTGCTGGATGAGTAGCGTCGCGCTGGTGTGGCGCAGGTCGTGTAGACGGATATGCTTGTCGATGCCTGCGCGGCGCATGACCACCGGTGTACGCTTGGTCCACCAGAGCGGATGCACGTAGTTACCAGCTGGCCAGCTGAATACAAAGTCATATTCCAAACCGTCGAACACATTGCGCTTACGGTACGGCCCGAGCTTGAGCCGCGCCTCGGCCTGCCACGCGCGGAACGAGCGCAGCAGTGCCGTTAGGGTGGGAGACAGCTCGAGCGTGCGCACAGAGTGCTCGGTTTTTGGCTCACCGATGTATACGTGGCCGTTGACATAGGTCAGTGCGCGTTCAATCGAGATCGTGCGTGTCTCCCAGTTAATGTCTGACCATTCAAGGCCGCACATCTCGCCGCGTCGGCAGCCGGTCTCGAGCGCGAACAGAAAGCCAACATAGAATATGTAGTCGCTGGCATTGTGCAGATCAAGGGCATTCACCACCGCGAGGATCTCCGGCTCGGTCAGTACTTCAGTCGTGCTCTTGGCGCGCTTGGGGCGGTCGATGTATTCGCACGGGTTGTCGCGGATCAGGCGGAGCTGGGCAGCGCGGTGCAGTACCTGCCGCAGCAGGCCGTAGACATGCTGTACTGTTGTCTCCGACCGGCCGGCGGCGCGCACGTTCCGAACGGTCCGATCGACCTTGATCGGCGTAATGGCAGTCAGCAGATCGCCGCCGATTTCTGGGCGGATATAGATGTCGTATAGCGATTGGTAACGCAGGTAAGTGGTGCGCGACCGCAGCGGGCGCACGGTGTTCTCCAGCCAGTCCTCAAAGAAACGGTCGAGTTTTACCTTAGAGATATTCAGAAAGTTGCGCTGCTCATAGTCGACGATAGCTTCGGCCATCGCGCTTTTGGCATCGGATTTCTTGGCAAAGCCGCCTTTGCTGATTTGGCGGCGCTTGCCGTTGAGCTCGATCTCAAAGTAGTAGCTCCATGTCTTCCCGCGCTTGCGGACAAAACTGGTCATAAAAATAACCCCTTTCTTACCGGAAAAAAGTATGGTAAAATAGGGGTACTGATGGATGTAGGAATTTATCAGTACCCCATGTCCCGCTCTGGTGCGCCAACACCGGGGCGGGATTTACTTATCTTCCCAAATTATTAGTTACTATTTCACGAGGGAATCGATGCTTATGTCAAAAATTTGGGATAGCTTTATAAGTGTATCTATACTTGGTTCGAGTCTGCCGGCCTCATAATTGGATATTCTTTCCATATGAATGCAAGTCGCTAAGGCTATGATGATTTCTTGCGAGACATTTAAACAGAACAGGAGATAATTGCGATATTTCATATTCCGAAATCAGCTGAATGCTTCGGCGCTTTAAATAGGGACAAGCATTGCCGGGATATGTGTGAGTTTCGATTTGACTATGAACTTCTAATTCTCGGGTGACGGTACACATGTCGGGATCGCCCTCAAAGTATTCCCCTATAATTGCAAAAGCAACGCGGTTGCTTCCAACAATCAATGCAATATCGTTAGATTTTATAGTATATACAAACCGATTACTCTTTCCGATAGCAGTCCCTGCATTTTTCTCGGGATATTTTGTGTGTTTTAATTCTTCGCGTAATTGTCCTTCAAGTGTAGAGTCTAGTTTGCTTTTTGAAAGATAGTTCCATCCAATAGCAATGTAGGAATTGCGCAGAAATTCATCGTAGAAATTCCCGCCTTTTGTTCGTATCATCCAAAATGCTGTATCATCTTGAAATATAGGAATTTTATCTGCTAAATCCGAAATATAGTCGTTCATATCCATATTTTCACATCCTAATTATTGAAATTTCGGAAAAATATGATAATATTAATATGGATAGCGTATTCTAACAGGGGATTATGCTTTCCGCATGACCGTCAAGGGGTAGGAGCCTTGGCGGTCTTTTTTATGCCTCATCCACCGTGCGGATCACCTTGATGACCCGTCCGACGACCCGGCACTGCTCCAGATCGGCACCTTCGATGCGCTTGGTCTGGTATTCCGGATTAACCGGAACGAGATCGATCCAGTCCTCGCCGGGCTGATAATCGATCCGCTTGAGCGTAGCCTCGTCGTTACCGAATACGATGATGCCAACACGGCCGGAATGGCCCATATCAGAACAGCGCAAACACAGGATATCGTCGCCGTCATGAAAATGAGGATACATGGAGTTGCCGTCCACTGATGCAACAAAAAAGTCTTCTGGCCGCCGGTGGCCAAGCCATTCTGAAGGCATGCACCGGAACTCATGTTCTTCGGTGGGCGTCGCGTTGAAATGTGCGGCAACCGGTCCGGCATACTGGACATAACAAAGACCAGCGTCGTTATCGGAAGCATGTACGTCTGCTGTATCGTCCCAGCCCATCAGATAGGCGGGTGTGGTGCATAACGCTTTTGCAATCGGTTCCAGCTTATCAATACGCATATTCATAATTTCGTTTGATTCGTATCGATAAACCGTTGCGGGAGATACACCGAGTTCTGCTGCAATTTGTTCTGCAGAAAGCCCAAGCTGTTTCCGGCGGTATTTGATTCTTTCACCAACATCCATTGTGGTCACCTGCCTTATGCCTTTATTAAATCATATCACTTGCAAAAATGCAAGTGCATAAATCAAAAATATTGCGGAAACGCGAAAATATAGGTTGATAACTTGCGTTTGCGCGAGTATGCTAGAAACAGAAAACGCGGAGACGCGAGAAACTAGGTGAGAATATTGCATGTCGATGTGAATCGGCTTAAGGGAAAAACCGTAGAACGAGGGCTGACTGGAGAGAAAATCGCAAAGACTTTGGGCATTGACCAGAGTACATACTATCGTAAACTGGGCGATGGTGGCGGTAGTTTTACTTTATCACAGGCGATTACTATGTCTGAAGTGTTGTCTTTAAGCAGGGAAGAACGGATTGCAATTTTTTTGCGGAATAACTCGCGTAAACGCGAGAAATGGGGGTACAGATAATTTCTTAAATTAAGAAACTACTTCGTATTCATGTAATAACTTCTCTATTTTAAATATTGTAAAAATTCTTTCACAGAATTGGTCGTTTCAGGCAGTGTTCCATTGAACTGAGCATAACCGCGATTTGTTCCTAAATGGATTACATATGGGGTGGAAGAATTAAACTCAAACTTATCAGCTTCGAATGTGCATCGTATATAATCTAAGCATTCGATTTTGAGTGGAAAAACTTCTGAATTTTCAAAGACCTTTCCGCGTTTCTCTGGATGAAGATATTCAAAGAAGTTGATTCTACGCTTACCAATTGAGTATTCTTTTCCATCCACAATAAGATTGCCGCTTGTCAATGTGATTGGTAGCTGGGAATAGTTTGTGATTGTTGCGATAAAAAATAGGTGTTCGGATTCAATATAGGCATGTTCGATAATAAAAGTAATGTTTTTTTTATTTGCTTTTCGGTTTTCATGGAAATTAAAGATAGAAAGCAAAAAATTAATGATTGCAATTAAAAAGTTATATTGCTCTTATTATTCAACCAAGCAATTAATTCATGCATTTGCGTTGCTCCTTTCGCTTCCAGTATATCACAGGAAGCGAAGAAGAGACAAGTCGTGAGAAAAAGGAGGGACGTAATGAAGTACTACCTTGAGGGTGCAGTGGCTGGAATTATATTTGTTTTGCTTATTCGCATTATAACAAGAATTTAGCGAGCTCCTGCAGTGCCCATATGGCGAGAGTTGCTAAAGCACCAATAAAGCGTTCTTTCCAGCGCTCTTTTTGAGATAGCGCACATTTTGTATTCCAGCGTTTGATCTCAACTTTGCCGAGATCCGTTGCAATGATGTTGCCTACAGGCGGGTCTACATAATCAGAGCCGGAAGGCATAAAAGGCTTGATATTTCTTTCGTGGATTTTCACAAGACCATTTTCCATTAAGAATTTGACGGATTCACGGGATTCTTTTCCGAACCGTTGCTCCAATGCCTCAAAAGAGCGGCCAAAATGATCTGATGCAATCTCGGATAAAACGGAAAGGTCAAATTCAGGTATATGTACAGTACATCCGGCTTTAACAGTGCGCTTTTGACACCAAATAACTTAACCGTTTTACCAAATGTTACGGTATCCGCAAAATATACAGTTGACGCTGTTTCGAATGTTTTGAAAACAACACTTGGTGCAGAAGCCGCTGGCGGTATGGTCAGCAGATACGGATTGTATTCCCTTGCAGAAGAGGGAACGCCTGAAATGGTCATTCCTCTCGGTTCTCATCGCAGAGACCGTGGTGTCGACCTCTGGGAGCGTGCAGGGCATATGCTCGGGGTCCCGGGGTTCTTCAACGGAGGTATTGCGGGTGACGAGGATAAGGCTGTCGGTGCGTCCCGATATGCTTTGACAGAAATGGATGCGACCGGAGATGTGGACAACAGTTTGACCATGACTTTTGGCGACATTGTATTGCAAATCAACGGAGCAAACGGCGATATCATTGAGGAGCTGCGCGCACGTGCTGCGGAAGCTGCGGACGTGATTGCTGGCGAGTTTGTGAAGGTCGCACGAGCGCGAGCACAGAACTCTCCGAGGAGGGCGTAAATGGATACCGATATTTATATTGCAGAAAAAACGGGCAATCGTTCTATGCGTATTCCATGGATACCGGAATCCATCACATTCGATTCAAACGGGACAAGATTTGCAAAATATGAAGTCTTGAAAGCAGGCGAAGTTTATGTACCGTCCGGTGTCAATATACACGGTTATTCATGGAAAAGCATTCTGCCGGGGGAGGGTAGAAAAGACAATCCCTTACAGCGCGGAGCCTGGCAGAATCCATTGTGGTATCAGCAGATATGGAGCTCGTGGAGAAACAACGGCACGCCTTTGCATCTGCTGGTAACCGGCACGCCAATCAATCACGATGTATATCTGGAGGATTATGCTGTCGATTACGAGGGTGCGTTTGGCGACTATGATTATACGATCAAATTTGTTGACGCCCGCACACTGTCAATCGACCAGCAAGCATCGACGCAGTCATCTGGCAATGTGCAGGCAGCGCAGGACTCCAAAGGAACAATCACGCGGTCGGAGACGGACTCCTCGCAAAAAACGTATACCATAAAAGCTGGTGATACGCTATGGGCGATAGCAGAGCGGTTTCTCGGCAGCGGTGCGCAGTGGAGCGTGTTGTATGAACTGAATAAGACTGCCATAGAGCAGGCGGCGAAACAGGCGGGAAACTTCTCGAGCCAAGACGGTAGGATCATTGTTTCTGGTACGACACTGACCATCAGGAAATAAAAACCGCCCTCATCGGGGCGGCTTGGAGTATTCCTTGATTCGATTGTGTACTGTTTGCAAAGCCGTGTTTCCAGCAGCGATATAATCCTTGGCCTGAGTAAAGTCGGGGAGGAAGCACCACCGTCCGAACATCGTCCAATTGGCGGCGGCTGGTACCCAAGCCTGCGGCAGATCAGCAGGTGATCCACTGAATGGCAGACCGTCCACACCATATTTCTGGTGCAGATATGTTTTTAGTTCGCGTTCAAACGCTTCTGGCTGGGTGCGTAGGTATCGTGTGTTGCGGAATCCAAATTTTCCGTGATACATAATAAGTTCGTGCGCGGATAACGGTTGGTTTATGCTGGTGCGTGCCATAACACACAGGTTGAAATCGCCTTTGTGAGTGGCGTAATCGTTCAGAACGTGGTGGACGGTCTCGCAATCACCGTGGCGATACGCAGCAATCAACAGTGCATTGGAAGAATTGCCAGCCTATCTTCAAGCGAACGGCTTTGTGATCATTACGGTGCAGGACGACACGGTAACCAGTGTTGAGAAAAACGAAGCGGCGTGGAATGCAGCGCAGCCGCCTGTCGATCTGGACGAGCTGCGCGCAGCCAAGCACGCCGAAATATCGGCGGCAAGCGAAGCCGCCATCTATGCGGGCATGGACGTGGAGACCACGCAGGGCACAGAACATTTCTCACTGACAGAGAAAGACCAGATCAATCTGACAACCGCGAAAAATGAAATTGATAAAGGTGCGGCCTTTTACCCATACCATACAGACGATACGCTTTGCCGCATTTTCACAGAAGAGGAGATCAATGCGATTGCGCAGGCCAGTATCGCGCATAAGATTTACCACACAACCTACTGCAACCATCTGTTTGAATGGATCAGGCGCGCGGACGCGGCGGAGCTGGCGGGCATCACCTACGGCGCAGAGCTGCCGGACGATCTCGCGGCGCACATGCAGGAGATACTGATGCAGGCGGGTGCGGTAGCGGAAACGGAGGCTGTAACGTGAAAAAACTGTTGTTACATATGGTGCTCGCCGTCATCGGCGGCATCACTTACATGGGCATTGAAACCCTCTGGCGCGGGTACACCCATTGGAGCATGGGCGTGCTGGGCGGGGTGTGCTTCGTGCTCATCGGCCTGCTGGACGAGTGGCAGGACCACCCGCCGCTGTGGCTGCAAATGCTGCAGGGCGCGGTAATTGTGACCGCGCTCGAGCTGCTGGTGGGGCTGATAGTCAACCGCTGGCTGAGCTGGAACGTGTGGGACTATTCCGACATGCCGCTGAACCTCTGGGGGCAGGTGTGCTTGCAATTCGCGGTCGCGTGGTTCTTTCTCAGTGCAGCGGCGGCGTGGCTCGAGAACGCCCTGCACAGGCTGGCATCGTGGCTTGCGCACCGGCGGGGGAGGTGATCTTTTGCCGGGTTGACCAAAGGACGTAAAAAAGCGCCCCGAAGGGGCGCGAAAGTGAGAAAGGAGGGGAGGCCGTTGCCGGTGGAAGTGATCGTCGCGGGCATGAGCCTGATCGGTACGCTGGTGGGTACATTTACGGGCGTTACAGTTTCCGCAAACCTGACCAACTACCGCATCGAGCAGCTTGAGAAAAAGGTTGCCGAGCATAACAAGGTTGTCGAGCGCACCTACAAGCTCGAGGGACAAATGCTTGAGGTGCAGCACGATATCCGAGACATGAAAAACTTGTAACAGGAAAGGAGAAAACGTACATGAATTTGACAGTCAGAATCAAAAACCCGGTATTTTGGGTACAAATCATCCTTGGCGCGTTCGCAACGGCGCTGGCCTATGCAGGGCTGACCGCTGCTGATATTACGACATGGGGCGGTCTGGTAGATGTGATCATCGGCACAGTGAAAAATCCGTACTGCCTGTTCCTGATCGCGTCCAACATCTGGAACGCGCTCAACGACCCGACGACCAGCGGCCTGACGGACTCTGATCGGGCGAAAAGTTATACAGAACCTTTGCAGAAATAACAAAAGCCGCTCTAAAAGGCGGCAAATTGACATAGCGCGGCGCGTGATGGTATAATATGTCGGGTGCTGTCGTTCCCAGCGGCGGGCGGTTGACCACTCTCCTGTAAAGGAGGTGGTGCATATGGGCATAAAACTCTTTCGAGTTTTGATATGTGCAATCCTATTGCTACATATTTTGACCATAAATGCAAAGTAACCGCCCTCACGACCAAATGAAGCGGTTACTTTGTAACAACTGATTTTGGGTCAGCCGTCTGCCGACAGCGCCCCTTGTATAAGATATTATACCACGCGCCCCGCCAAAGTCAAGGCGGGGCGTTTTGTTTGCCCCGGGAAGGAGGAACCATGAGCAGCATTCGTTGCGATATTTATGATCCCAAAGAGTATGACATCAGGTTTGCGGCTGCGCCCTACGGCGCGGCCAGCAAGCCCACCAAAACGCTGAAAACATGGGCGGCGGAGGAGCAGGCCGATGTGGTGTACAACCTCTGTCTGTTCAACATGACCGGCACGGGCAGTGACCAGTACGGCGTGATCCGCGGCCGCACCTTGCAATACCTGCGCGCGAAGGACGTAGATTGCGGCTATGGCGGCACGGCTGAGCGCCTGACCGTCAGCGCAGGCAATGTGGTCGCGGGCGTCAAGGTTGCGGTGCGCGACGGCGTGGTGCTGTCCGGGCTGGACAAGTCCACCTATCGCAGCCGCAATATGATCGGTATGCTCGCGGACGGCCGCATCATCGTTGTGCAGTCCTCGGACGGCTGCACCGAGGAGCAGGTGGCGCGCTATGCCGCTGGGCGGTACACGATCGAGCTGCTGTTGGTGCAGGACGCGGGCGGCAGCACCGGCATGTACCGCGTTTCAGACGGCTATCTGTTTGCCCCGGAGAAAGAGGGCACGGACGGTCGCCCGGTGTGCAGCGTAGTATGTATGAGGAAGAAAAACAAGGAGGAGAACGGTGATATGAGCAAGAAAAAGGTGTTTATCGGCGTAGGGCACGGCGGCAGCGACTCCGGCGCGGTTGGTTACCTGGTGGAGAAAGATGTCAACCTGACGATGGCGACCGCGTGCCGCGATTTTCTGACCGCCTACGGCGTGGATGTCAAGATGTCCCGCACCAAGGACGAGGACGACACGGTCAGCCAGGAGATCACGGAGTGCAACGCCTACGCGCCCGATCTGGCGATCGACGTGCACAATAATTCGGGCGGTGGTGACGGCTTCGAGGTATTCCACACAATCCACGGCGGCACGGGTAAGACGCTCGCGCAGAACATCGAGAAGCACGTCAAGGCCATGGGTCAGAATAGCCGCGGCGTCAAGACGCGTCAGGGCACGAGCGGCGATTACTATGCGTTCATCCGTGAGACGGTCGCACCGGCAGTCATCTGCGAGGGCGTGTTTGTGGACACCAAAGCAGATGCCGCGCAGGCTGACACGCTGGCTGAGCAGCAGGCGTTCGGCGTGGCTTATGCGAAGGGTATTCTGGATACCCTCGGCCAGGCCTATGATGAGCCGGAGGAAGAGCCGGACAATGAACCGGCAGAGCCGGAGAAAGGAGCAGATAGTATGACACAGGCAGAATTTGAAGCAATGTACAACAAGGCCAACCCGCTGTACAAGACCATTGACGACGTGCCGAGCTATTGGCAGCAGGACGTGCGCGAGATGCTCGACAGCGGCGCTATCAACGGCGGCACAGCGGATAATCCGAACGACGTCAACATGCGCCATGAGGCGCTGCAGGCGGCGATTGTTGCGCACCGCGCGGCGGTAGCAGAGAGCAAATAACGGTGTTCAATTTGGACACGGGAAAGCCCGAGGCTTATGCCTCGGGCTGATTAAATTACAACTTAATGGTTGGAAAGAATTTCGCGCAATTTGAGAAGTACTTCTTTGGTAAACTTATAGATAGGTGTTTTTTCGGGAGCGGTTTCTTGACGTATAAAAGCTTCAAAAGTAAACCAAATAGCAGTCACTACATCGTCCTGCTTAGAAATATATAGAGCTTGTGGAACGATTTCAATTGCATCAGCAGGGAGTGAACGGCAAAGATTTAATTTCAAATCTTTGCCGTCAAATTGTCTGTCACATGATTCGCCTAGTTCTAGCATGTTGTCGCGAACACTAGTTTTTATAGCATCGAATTCTTTACTAGGGATATTAAAGTCAGTGTAAAAGCAAAACATAAAAAAACCTCCCATTGTATGGCTATACTTTTTCGAAATTTTACTGACAAATTCACTGACAAGCAAATTTTTGTCAGAACAAATATATATCATAAAACGGCTAATTCGTTAGAAATAAAAGAAAAACCGCAACTTATTTTATAACATGACTGGTGCGTAAGCCGGGTTCTGTCGTGGACGGTCATCTATCTGGGACGCGCGTTGCCGCGCGCCTCAAGCCGCCAGTCGGGACGGTCGGGCAAACCAT
>NZ_CAWVCU010000075.1:0-7019 GCF_963927765.1 uncultured Agathobaculum sp.
TGCCATGCCCTGTTTGCGGATGTTGGACGCCGTGCGGAACGCCGCCAGATGGGTGCACATCAGACCCAGGAAGTAGATGAGGATGCCACCCACCGCGAAAGCAAAGGCGATCCAGCCATAGCGCGTCACGCTCTGGGCCTGCGTCCAGTCCGGCGCCACGGCGATCAGATCCCGGGCCGCCAGCCAGATGCAGAGGTACGGGATCATACTGCACACCATGGATATCGCTGACAGCCCCAGCCCCAGGAAAGTGAGCCGCCTGTGGCTGCCCGCATATCCCAGCAGGACGGTCAGAGCGTTTTGCTTCTTTTGCTTCACAAATATTCCTCCTTTTAAGGTTAGTTATCGCTAACCGACAGTATAAAAAGAAAGGGGCACAGCCCCGATCTTACTGGAAAATGGTGCGGCTTATGACTGGCCGATCAGCTTCAGCCATCCGGCAGTGTAGAAATCCCGCAACTGATCCACATAGCGCATAGCCTGCTCCTTGGGCATATCGTGAATGACGATCTCGAAGATGCCGTTGAACATCCCGCTGGCAATGATGTGACACAGCTGTGCATCCAGCTGGGCGCATTCATACCCCAGATGGTGCAGAACCTCCAGGTATTGGAGGGTGTATTCCACTTCGACCTCCACCATGTTGTGAACGAAATGCTCGTAGCTGGTGCCCTCTGCCTTGCACAGCAGCAGCTTCACCGGCTCCCGGTGGTCGCAGATGTAGTCCACCATCCAATGGACGCATTGGCTGGACTCCAGCCCCATGTGTTCCGGCTGCTCCTGTTCTGGCATCTCGGCAAAGGAGGTCTGCGCCTCCATAAACCGGCCCATCAGCGCGGCGGCGTGAGGCTCCACAATAGAGGCAAAAAGCGCCTCCTTGCTGGAAAAGTATCCGTAAAAAGCGCCAGTAGTGGCGCCGGCCCGCTTCACAATCTGCCGTAGGGAAGCTCCTAGGAAGCCTTTCTCCGAGAATTCCTCCATAGCAGCCCGCTGGATTTTTTCCAGTGTGTCGGTAGATTTTTCTTCCATGCTCGCCCTCCATATAACAGTGCTATATAACACTGTTATAGTACAACAACAGGCAGGAATTGTCAAGAGGCGGATATTGTGGTTTGGCATCATCCCTGTCGCCAAAAATAGTAGTAGGACGACACATAGAACCAGTTAATAAGAATCAAGGCTTTTTCTCAAATTTATGATTCTGAATTTACACACAACTCCCTGATCAGTTATATGTTGCGTGAAAAAGTGATTAAGCACAGCATAGATTACAAAGAAATCGATCGGACAAAGCTGTCATGTAAAAGTTCCAGTTTTCTTAAAAGCAAGTTGCTATATTCGAAAGAATTCAAGTCTATAGACACTTCTAATTCTAATCGAAACTGACTGCTCACTCACACTGCTACAACAAACACCGTATTAACAAAAAGCAAAGGGCTTGCTGCCTGCTATTCACAGACAGCAAGCCCGGTCGACTGCTTTAACAATTCCTCTTTTCAAGTATTGTCTAACCTTGGGAAAACTGCAATCTTTTTGCTGCACAGTGCGCACCTGTCATTGCGCACAGCGCGCGTGTTATCTGATCAAACACCAGCGCAATCCAAGCGCCGTGCAGCCCCAGCCCCAGCGGATAGACAAGCATCCATGTCAGAATTGGGCGCACAACAGCAATGCTAAATAAAGAATACACAGCCACAAAGCCGGTCTTCCCAACCCCGCGCAACACGCCCGCGTTCACCATCGCTAGCGCCTCCGGTATGCTGACCACTGCAACAAACAGCATGATCTCCCCGCCAAGCAAACCTTCGCTGCCCTGCAAGTGATATAAGCGCAGCAGCGGGAACCGAAAGGCGGCGTATAAAACCGCTGCCAGTACGCCGGTCGATAACGCAGCGCGACGGGAAATTTTCACAATCCGATGCAGATTGCTTCCGCGGCTTGTTCCGAGATCGTTTCCCGCCTGCACCAAACTTGCCTTGCCCAGTCCCTGCGAAAAACAATAATATATATCGCACAGTCCACCGCAGATATTGTGTACACTGAGCATACCCGGTCCCAGTCCAGCCACCAGACGCGAAAAGGCAAACATGCCAAACCTCTCGACTGCCTGCTCGGTGAAAACACCGGCTGTCAGCGGCGCAAGCGCACGCATGTAGGTGCGCTGTGGCAGCCAGCATCCCTTTCCACGCAGCGCCGCCGGATGTGAAGGCCGCATAAACAGCCGCAGCGTATACAAAAGCGTCACAGACGTGCCGATTGCTGTGCTGACCCCAGCCCCGCGTACGCCAAACGACGGGATTGGCCCCGCCCCATAGATCAGCACAGCGTTGCAACACACATTTACTAGATTGCCCAGCACATTGGCCCAAAGCACACTGCGTGTATCCCCCAATCCGGCCAGGATGCCATGCAGCACAATCGCCGGACCGGAAAGAAATAGACTGACCAGCGCCGGACGGGCGTACTCCAACGCCAGCGACATGTAAGATTCCTGTGTGCCTGCCAGCCGCAAAAGCGGTACTGCACCAACCCATGTCACGATGAGCAATAGCATTGCAGCCATCGTGCCAAGGACAAGCGACTGCCGCGCGCAAGCTGTCAGAGGTTCATCCGGCTGCTCCCCTCGCTGTCTTGCAACGTATGCGCTAAGCGCCACAGAAAACGACCGTGTCACGCACAGAATCACCATGCGCGGCTGCGAAAAAATGCTGACTGCTGCAACCGCTGTTGTGCCAAGCGCAGATACCATGAGCAAATCGGTTGCTGTCAGCAGCATCAGCAGCAGTCCTTCTGCCGCCGCGGGTGCCGCCAGACGCCAAAATTGTCTACGCACTGCCGTATGCGACCAGCGCATCACCCGCATGCACACCAAGCGCTGTGGTGTAATACAGTGTCACCCCTGCAAAGGATGCACGCACTTCATACACACTGCCGTCCGTAGCTTGCAGCCTGCCGAGCAATTCGCCTTGCAAAACATGTGCGCCCGCTGCCGTCCGCGGATACCAGAAGCCGTCAAACGGCGCTTCTTCATAGATTGCTTGCGCAATTGCGGTTTGCTTTTGCACCGGGCCATTTCCGCTCAGAATGTGCAGATGCGTGAGCAGTGCCCGCACATCCCGCATGCAGGCGGAAACTTCTTCTTCTGACCATTGTCCCTGCCCGCCGCGCTCAACCAGCAGTGCGGGAATGCCGCACTGTACCGCCCAGCTGTACAAGCCGTTTTTCGCAGTTGAGCGCACGCGATACGGTACATCCAGCACGCGCGCCGCCTCTGCTGCGCGCTCGTTCACCCAAGTCTCTCCTGCCACCGGACAAAACACTAGCGGACACAACTGCTCATTGCAGTCGCCGCCGTGCAGATCGACCAGCAGATCAGCATGCGGATAGACCAGTCGCTCGATCGCCGCGGCGATACGCGCGGATGCACTGCCTTCAGGATCTCCCGGGAAAGCACGATTTAAATTGATGCCGTCGGACGGAACAATTCTCTTTGCGCCGGCGTAAAATCCTTCCGGATTGACCAGTGGAAGCAAAATGACGTTTCCGTGCATCAAATCGGGTTGCAGCACTTCTGAAAGCCGCCGCAGTGCTTCCACACCGACATACTCGCAGCCATGCACGCCCGCTGTCACAACCAGCGTTTTGCCGGGATGCGCACCGCAAAACAGTATAACCTCCAGCGCCGGAATGCCTTCCGCCGGCAGAACCATCCGTTTTTTTCGCCCGGCTGTATATCAATGCCACAAAGCTCCATCCGGCCGCCTCCTCATCCTCGAATACCACAATGGACTCCAGCAACCGCCGCGCATAGCTGTCGGTTGCATCACCGATACATGACACTGGCAGATATTCGGTCACGCGCCCCCGATAAAGAAACAGCACGTCGTCGCACAGGTAAGTGATTGCAGTCAGGTCATGTGTAATGAACACGTATGTCAGGCCCAGCTTATCTTTAAGATCACGCAACAGATCCATCACCTGCACCTGCGTATGCGCATCCAGCGAAGAAATCGCTTCATCAAACAAAATGACCTCCGGTTTACATGCTACTGCGCGCGCGATACACACGCGCTGCAGTTGCCCACCGGATAGCTCATGCGGAAAACGATCGGCAAACGCGGCAGGCAACCCCACCAGCTCGAGCAGATTGCTGATTTCTTTCCTGCGATCCAGCCGCACGCACTCACGCCGCTCGCGCACGGTCAGGCCTTCCCCGATGATGTCGCGCACGCGAAAGCGCGGATTTGCCGAAGTGGTATAATCCTGAAAAACCACGCTAAGCTTGTTCTGCAAATTGCGCCGTCCCGCCCGCGAAGCATATACCGGCACACCATCCAGTACCGCCTCGCCGCTGTCCGGCTTGAGCAGGCCACACATCACGCGCCCCATCGTACTTTTTCCGCTGCCGGACTCGCCCAGAATACCCAGACAAGTCCCCTTTCGAACCTCAAGCGATACATCAAATAATACCTGCTGTCTGGTATGACCGAAGATCTTATCCTGTCGTTCACTTCGAAAGCTGACACAGACATGATCCAGCTTCAGCATGCGCGCTCTCCTTTCCGCTCCAGTGCCGCACGGTAACGCCGCATCACCGCCGCGCGCTTTTCCACTAGCAGACGTGTGTATGGGTCTTCCGCATGGTGCAAAATATGGGCAAAATCGCCCCGATCCGCAACGCACCCTTGATTGAGCACCACAATATGATCCGCTACGCGCGAAATTGCGTTCAAGTCGTGTGAAATAAACAGCATTGCAACATGATGACTCTTCTTAATACGCACAAGCTCATCGAGGATTTCAAACTGTGTAATCGCGTCAATGGCCGTGGTCGGCTCATCCGCGATGAGCAGTTCGGGTGTCATCGCGGTTGCAATGCCGATCATGATGCGCTGCAACATGCCGCCGGACAGCTGATGCGGATATTTTTCAAGAACCTCCTCTGCATTCCGGATGCGCATTTTTTCCAGCAGCGCGAGTGAGCGCAACCGTATCTCGTCCGCACTCCAGTCGGTGTGTGCTGCAAAGGTTTCGGCAATCTGCGCACCCACACGGTAAAGCGGGTCAAAGCAGGTCATCGGATTTTGCAGCACGATGCCCACCTTACCGCCACGCAGACGACGCAGCTCTTCCGCGCTTTTGCCGAGCAGTTCCTCGCCCTGAAAGCGTACGCTGCCCGAAACGTGAAAGTTCTTGTCGAGCAATCCCATTGCAGCTTTAATCGACATGCTCTTACCGCTTCCCGATTCGCCCAGAATCCCGAGACACTCCCCGGGCGCAACCGAAAATGACACTCCGCGCACCAGCGGCGTTTGCTGTTTGCGCTGATGCAGTGTTACTCGCAAATCCTGCAATTCCAATACCGGCTTCATGCTTCTACCTCCTTCGGATCCAATACATCACGCAGCGCGTCTCCCATCAGATTAAAACAGCATACCAGAACCACAATGGCAATGCCCGGGGCAATCATCTGCGTGGGGTTGCTGGTCAGCACTTCCTTGGCTTCGTTGAGCATCGCACCCCACTCAGGCGTAGGTGCCTGCACACCGAGACTCAAGAAAGATAACGTGGAAATGTTGATGATTGCCCAGCCAACGTCCAGCGATGCAAGCACCGCCAGATCGGATGTGATCGAAGGCAGCAGATGGCGGAACAGAACGAATCGCTCAGGCATGCCCACGCAGCGGGAAAAGCGCACAAAGTTGCAGTCTCGGTACTGCATAACACCTGTGCGAATCATACGCGCATACCACGCCCATTTGATGAACACATTGGCGATAATCACGTTTTGCACGCTCACGCCCAGCAGCGCTACCACCGCAAACACCATGATCTGGCTGGGGAACGACAGCATTACGTCCACCACGCGCATGATTACTTCCTCGACTGCGCCTCGGAAGTACCCCGCCATGATGCCCAGCAGAGCGCCCAAGCCAATAGTGCCTAGCATGGTCAGCAGCGCAAGTCCCAAAGTCGGACGGATGCCATAGATCATGCGCGAGAGCACGCAGCGGCCGAGCTGATCTGTCCCAAGTGGATACTCCAAGCTATATTCCGCAAATTTGTTCAAAATATTGGTCTCATACGGATCGTTCGGCGCCACAACGGGTGCAAAAATGCCGATCAGTGCAACCAGTAAAACGACCCCGATTGTCCCAACTGCAATGCGATTATGTAACAGCCTTTTCAGCAAGAGTTAATCCTCCTTTCTCAGTCGCGGATCGGATACAGTCTGCAAAATGTCAAACAGCAGATTGAATACAACAAACAGTACACCGATCAGCAGTACATAGGTCTGAATGACCGGATAATCACGGTTGAAAATCGAGCTGATGCAAAGCGTTCCCAGCCCCGGCCATGAAAACACGTTTTCCACCACGATTGTACCAGAAATCAGTTGTGGAATGCTCATGCCCATCGCCACAATGCAGGTGTGCATCGAGTTTTTCAAAATGTGCTTGACCAAAATCGCTTTTTGCGGCAGACCGCGCACATTGGCATATAGCACATAGTCCTGCTTCATGTTTTCCAGCATATTGTTTCGAATCAGACGAATATAGGTAGAAATATAGCTGAGTGCTACGGTGAATGCTGGCAGGAGCAAATGTTTCCATGTGCCACTGCCGTTTGTTGGCAGCCATCCCAGCTTGACACCCACGCCCCACATCAGCAGTAGTCCCACCCAATAAGCAGGCATCGCGGTCGTAATAAAAACTACACCGCGCATGATCTTATCAAACCATCCGTCCTTATATACAGCGCAGAGAAATCCGATCGGGATACTCAGCACTACAACAATGACAAACGATGCACCGGCCAGCTGCAAGGTCGCCGGCAGCGAACGCATGAGCTCGCTCGCTACCGTGCGCGCCGGATTGACATAGCTGATTCCAAAATCGCCGTGCAGGCATCCAACTAGCAGGCATCCAACTAATAGTGATAGGTAATCCTTTGAGGTTATCGCCGGATTTTCCCCCACTCCACACCGTACGTGAGAGTTTCCCCTCATACGGCGCTCC
>NZ_CAWVCU010000076.1:0-10511 GCF_963927765.1 uncultured Agathobaculum sp.
CAGCAAAACGTGGCTGTTTCCTGCGTTCACTGCGATCAGCATGGCGTTTCTTCCTTTCCGGCGTATTGCCACCGCTATTATACGCCCGTGACGTCCGCTTGGCAAGCATTTATTTGGGCAGCATGACCGGCGCGGCCAGCAATGTCCACAGCGCCGCATATTTGGGACAGATTTGTCCCTGAATATTGCCCTTTTCCTGCGAATAGTCCCACACATCCATGTGATAAACGCGGTTGACCGTGCAGCCGACCACAAATTCCGCCGCTGTGATGCATGCCGCGCCGCACAGGCAGCGCGCAAGCGGCTTTTCCTCACGCACATGACTGCGCAGCCGGTGCAGCCCGACCAGCACCGCGCCGCCGGTCAGCGCCATCGTCCAATGCGTGTAGCCACGCCAAAGGATCTCGATGAGCGAATATCCACCTGCTCCCAACAAAAAAAGTCCCGCTGTTTGTCCTTTCATCACAAATCACCGGAACTTATTTTGCCTGTTTTGTCTTTTTTTATGCCTGTTCTGCGCGGCAAACCGCAAGCGCTGCGGCAAAATCGCCCTCGACAATGCGCGCGCTGCAAGCCAGCATCAGATTGAGCGGCAGGCCGAAATTCTCGACCGAAAAGCCGTTTTCATCCCGCTCGCCCAGCTTTTCGCGCAGGCTGCGCGCATCCGACACATAACCGTACACCGTTTTGCCCTTGGCAATGGCATAGCCGACCTCAAAGCAGGTGCCGCTGTCCGGCTCTGCCCCGCGGAACGGGTTGAGGTTGGCGATGACGATATCCGCGCTGTCGATCAGCCCGCAGTTGCCCGCAAAAATTTCCTGCGCAGTATTCGCCTCGTTGTCAAACGGATACAGGCCGACAAAGCCCTTTTCTGCGCACATCATTTTCATTTTCGCACCACGCTGCACCGCATCTGGCGCAAACACATCAAAGCCTGCAAGATAAATCTTTTTCATTGTCCTCTCCTTTTCTGCTCCGCATCACAACACACGACAGATGCAATCCACGACAAATAATATGAACAGCACTGTAAACAAAATCTGCCGCCATTTTTCACTTAGCCGCGTCATGCCCTTTTCCAGCAGCGGCTGCAAGCCGTACAGGATCACCATACCGCCCACCCCGAAGCGCAGACTAGCCGACAAGCAGATGCGCCCCTGCCACTGGATCGTGTAACGCGTATAGTCCCACAGCCAGCCGCCGGTCGTCCACTCAAGCAGATAACTGGCAATCAGCTCCACAACGGTCGTCAGCACGACCACCGCGGCGAACACCACAACCGGCATTATATTGACCCTGCCAACCCACAGCGGTCTGCGCGACAGTCCGCGCAAGCACCCCAGAATCAGCAGCGCCCCAATCCCGTATACCGGCAAATACGGCCCAAACAGAAAACCGCGGTTGGAAAATCCCCAGCGGTATACCACGACCTCCAGAAACACCTCATAAATCCAACCAAGCGCCGCATACACCCAGAAATACAGGAAACCCGTTTGAAAGCGCTCGAACCCCGTCTTGTTCTCTGCCACTGCCATACCCCCCTATCAATCGTACCAGCAGTATATCATACTTTTGCATGCGGGAAAAGCGGGCAAAATAAAAGCGGTCGCATAAAGCGACCGCTTTCTATGTAAAATCACGTTTTGGCTTGACCGCGGATTTTCCGAATTCCACGACGTACTATCGCTACCAGACTGTCCACCGCCCATGCGATGAGCACCGCACCCAAAATCGTACACACAGTCAGCACCCCATAAAACACATATCGGTTCATATACGGCCAATGCTCGAGCAAAAAGCGCGAGCAACGGGTCAGAACCAGCACATGCGCCAAGTACGCTTCATAGGAATGCTTTCCCACGAAACCGCACACGCGCTGCACCGCACGCCAACGCGCCAGCCATTCCGCCACCCCGTATAAAAACAGAATGGAAACCATGGTCAACACCGCATAGCCGGGCGAAAAATAGCTGACGCAGTTGAAATTGACCGCGCCCTCCTGATACACTGCGCGCACGCTCAGCCACATCGCATAGCCCACCGCGCCCACGCTTATCAGCCCCGTTGGCACGATCAGCCGACGCGCCCATTTGGCAAAGATTTCAGGACTTAAACCGCACAGCGCGCCCAACGCAAAATAGCCCGTCCACAGCAAAAAGCCGCGCGTGCGCCAAGTGACCAAAATCTGATGCGCCCAGCCATCACTCGGACGGAAAGCGAGCAGCAACAGCCATGCACCCAGCAGTACCGCAGACGCCACAATCAACCGTCGTTTGGTCGTGCAGCACCGCCGCAATCCGTTCCGCGCCACAAAAAACAGAGGCACCAACACGACGAACTGCAAAATCATCGTCACATACCACAGATGATAGCTCGCGTCGCCATACACCATGCCCCGCGCTACGCCGCGCAGCGTCACCGGCTTTTCCGCGTACCACAGATACACCGCCGTCCATATCGCATAGGGAATCACCAGCTGCCGCACCCGCTTTGCCAGATACGGCGCATAGCGCGGCGGTTCCCGATAAACATAAAACAATGCCGCGCCGAACAGCATCACAAACAGCGGTACTGCAAAACGAAGCGGCTCAAACGAAGCGGCAATGATCACCTTTTCGCTCGAACCGATGTCATACCGACGTGCGTATGCACCCAATATATGCTGCACCGCGACCGCCGCAAATGCGGCGGTACGCAGTACATCCCATGACGGCATATGCGGCCTGCGTGCAACGATAACCGCGCCGTCTTTTGTCTGTGTCATTGGAGCAAACCTGAATGCGTTCCCTTTTACAGGCGCGCTTCCAGCTCGCGGCGGCGCTCCTCAAAGCCCGGCTTGCCCAGCAGCGCAAACATGTTCTTCTTGTATGCCTCTACACCCGGCTGGTTGAACGGGTTGACACCGAGCAGATAGCCCGAAATGCCGCAGGCCTTTTCAAAGAAGTAAACCAGATAACCGAAGTGCCATGCGTCCGCCTTGTCGATCTCCACAATGATGTTAGGCGTACCGCCGTCCATGTGCGCCATCAGCGTGCCCTGATATGCCTTGGAGTTGACAAACTGCACGCTCTTGCCCGCCAGATAGTTCAGGCCGTCGATATCCTCAGCAGTCTCCTCGATATAGCTCTCCGAACGCGGCTCCTTGACCCAAACCACAGTCTCGAACATGTTACGGGTGCCATCCTGAATGAACTGACCGATCGAGTGCAGGTCGGTCGAGAAGTTGGCAGAAGTTGCAAACAGTCCCTTGTGATCCTTACCCTCGGACTCATCAAACAGCTGCTTGAACCACTCGCCGAGCATAACAAGAGCCGGCTCGTAGTTGACGAGAATTTCCATTGCCTTGCCCTTCTGATGCAGGATGTTGCGCAGCGCTGCATACTTGGCGCAGTCGTGATCGGTACCCTCGGCAAACGCCTTGCGTGCCTCAGCCGCACCAGCCATCGCCGCGTCGATATCCAAACCGGCCGCCGCCATCGGCAGCAGGCCAACCGCCGTCAGCACGGAAAAACGGCCGCCAACGTCGTCCGGCACAACAAAGGTCTCATAGCCCTCGTCATCCGCAAGCTTCTTGAGCGCGCCGCGCGCCTTGTCGGTGGTTGCGAAGATGCGCTCCTTCGCACCTTCCTTGCCGTACTTCTCTTCGATCAGCTTTTTGAAGATGCGGAACGCGATGGCCGGCTCGGTCGTCGTACCCGACTTGGAAATCACGTTGATGCAGAAGTCGCGCTCACCGATGATTTTGATGACGTCGTTGAGATAGGAGGACGAGATGTTGCTGCCAACAAAGTAAACCTCCGGGATACCCTCCGGACGGATGCCGTTATACATCTGGCCGTTAACGAACTCGATTGCAGCACGTGCGCCCAGATAGGAACCGCCGATGCCGATCACAACCAGCACATCGCAGGTCTGCTGAATTTTCTTGGCTGCCTGCTTGATGCGGGCAAACTCTTCCTTGTCATATGCTTCCGGCAGGTCGACCCAGCCCAGAAAATCATTGCCCGCACCGCTTCTGTTGTGCAGCGTATCCTGTGCCGCCTTCACCAGCGGCGCCATGCAGGCCAGTTCTTCCTCGCCCACAAAACCCTGTAATCCTGTCAGTTTCAATTCCATCGACATAACTGCATTTCCCCTTCGTTCATATTCTCCAAAGTCATTGAATTAACTTTCAATAACGCTTTTATTAGTATACCATATCTTTGCAAAAGCGCAAGGCGATTGTTGACCTTCTACAAAACCGCTCCTTGACCGACATGTAAATACGGTATTTTTTGCCCACTTCGTTGCTATGAAATGGGAAAAAGCCGTTCCCGACGTGGGAGCGGCTTTGCCTTTAACGGTAGATCGGGAATTTCGCGCAAATATCGCAAACATTGTGACGGATTTCTTCTGCCTTATTGTCGAAATCGGTCGCTGCCTGCCAGATAAATTCCGCAATATGCAGCATTTCCGGCTCACCGAAGCCACGCGAAGTAACCGCCGGCGTGCCGACGCGCTGACCGGAAGTGACAAACGGACTCTCCGGATCGTTCGGGATCGCGTTCTTATTGGCAGTGATATACACCTCGTCCAGACGGTGCTGCAATTCCTTGCCGGTGATGCCGGTCTTGCGCAGGTCGATCAGCATGAGGTGGTTATCCGTGCCGCCGGAAACCAGATCAAAGCCCTGATCGAGCAGCGCCTTTGCCAGCACGCGCGCATTGGTGATGACCTGCTGCTGGTATGCCTTGAACTCGGGCTTGAGCGCCTCGCCAAAGCAGACTGCCTTGGCCGCGATCACATGCTCCAGCGGGCCGCCCTGCGTACCCGGGAAAATCGCCTTGTTGAACTTCTTGCCCAGTTCCTCATTGTTGGACAGGATCACGCCGCCGCGCGGACCGCGCAGCGTCTTGTGGGTGGTGGTGGTCACCACGTCCGCATAGGGCAGCGGGCTCATGTGCAGGCCGGCTGCAACCAGACCCGCGATATGCGCCATATCGACAAACAGGTATGCGCCGACCTCGTGCGCAATCTCTGCAAACTTGGCAAAGTCAATGGCACGCGGATACGCGGACGCACCTGCAATGATCATCTTGGGCTTTTCCTTCTTGGCCAGATCACGCACTGCGTCATAATCAATATAGCCGTTTTCATCCACGCCGTAAGATACGATATGGTACAGCAGACCGGACTGGTTGACCGGCGAGCCATGCGTCAGATGGCCGCCATTGTCCAGACTCATACCCAGCACGGTATCGCCCGGCTGGCACAGCGCCTGATACACCGCCATATTGGCCTGTGCGCCCGAATGCGGCTGCACATTGGCGTACTTTGCGCCGAACACTTCACACACACGTTTGATGGCCAGATTCTCGACCTCGTCTACACATTCGCAGCCGCCATAGTAGCGCTTGCCCGGATAGCCTTCCGCATACTTATTGGTCAGCACCGAACCCATCGCAGCCATAACAGCTTCGCTGACGATATTCTCAGACGCGATCAACTCAATGTTGCGAGCCTGACGATCGTATTCTGCCTGCATCATACGACCCAACTCGGGATCATACGCCTTTACAAATTCCATTGCTTCGCGTACCATTTTTCAACCTCCAAAACGTGCGATTTCATTCTGCTATTTAATTAAACCATATTTTAATCCTTGATTCTATTGGCAAACAGATAGATTTTGCTCCTGCTTCTCCCCGCATTATGTTGAAAATGTTAAATTGGAGAACTTGTCTTGCATTCTCCACCAGATATGGTATGATAGTATCATATACGCTGTCAGGAGAGGATTCCCATGACCAAGAAAGAACGCGCTCGCGCGGTGACCGAACTGCTGCGCGAGGTCTATCCCGAAGCGATATGTGCGCTGCACTATACCCATGATTACGAGCTGCTGTTCGCCACCCGGCTTTCCGCCCAGTGTACGGACGCACGCGTCAATATTGTCACCGAAACACTGTTCAAGCAGTTTCCCACGCTGGAAAGCTATGCCGAGGCTCCGGAAGAGGAAATCGCGGAAGCGATCAAGACCTGCGGTCTGTTCCGCACCAAGGCGCGCGACCTCAAAGCCTGCGCGATCATGCTGCTGAGCGAATATGACGGCAAAGTCCCCGACAACATGGAGGATTTGCTCGAGCTTCCCGGCGTTGGCCGCAAGACGGCGAACCTGATCCTCGGCGACATTTTCGGCAAGCCTGCCATTGTGACCGACACGCACTGCATCCGCCTGTCCAACCGCTTGGGCTTTGTGAAAAACGAAAAAGACCCCGTCAAGGTGGAAAATGCGCTGCGCAAGCTGATCGACCCAGCTGAGTCCTCGGACTTCTGCCACCGTCTGGTGCTGTTTGGCCGCGAGCACTGCACCGCGCGCAACCCCAAATGCGAAAACTGCCCGCTCGGTGCGGTCTGCCCCTCTTATCCTGTCACAAAATAATATATTTCAAACGCAAAAAACGACGCAGGCATGCCTGCGTCGTTTTTTTATCCAATCCGGTGTTACTTGGTATCCCAGCCGTTTTCCTCGGTTGCTTCGATCAAACAGGTTTCACTGTTCAGTCCGCGCCCCTCAAAGGCCGGGCGGTTGTTTTCATAAATCAGCCGCAGCCCTTCCAGCGTCAGGTTGGGATCGACCTCGTCAATCAGGTCGCAGTACTCCGCCATCATGCGGCCCATGCCGCCCGTGGCGATCACGCGCGCATTGCCGCCCAGTTCTTCGCGAATGTCCGTGATGATGCCGCTCAGCGCACCAACATAGCCGCGCACTGCGCCCGACTGCATGGACTGCACCGTGGTTTTGCCGATAGCGTGCTCCGGCCGCTCGATATCCACGCGCGGCAGCTTGGACGCCTTGAGGAACAGCGCCTCCATTGCGACCTTAATGCCTGGGAAAATCGCGCCGCCCTGATAGGCACCGTTTTCGTCGATCGCATCAAACGTGGTGGCTGTACCGATGTCCACGATCACCAACGGCTTGCCATACTTGCGTACTGCCGAAACAGCATTGACCAGCCGGTCTGCGCCGACTTCGCGCGGGTTTGCATAACAGTTTTCAATGCCGATATCCACGTCGCGGCCCGCAATGACCGGACGCACCCGCAAATACTTGCGGATCGCGTTGATGAGTGTGTACATCACCGGCGGCACGACCGACGCGATGATAACCGCCCGTGTCTCGTTGCGATCAAGGCCGTGAAAATGATAATACTGCGAAATCTGCATGCCGAGCTCATCCGAAGTGCGCTCGGCGTTGGTCGAAATGCGGAATGTACCGCGCAGCCGCTCCCCTTCATATAATCCAAACACCATATTGGTGTTGCCTACGTCAATTGCCAAAAGCATATCTTTTCCCCTTAGCTTTTTAATGTCCAATTCTCTCACACCGCAACAATGCTCCATCCTCATCAAGGAGTTCGATTCGCTGCGGCTGCCCGTTTTCCACTGTCAGCCGACCATAGCTGGCCGGACCGCCGCGCGGCAGGCTGATACTGCCCGGATTGCAGACCAGAACACCGTGTACACGCTCCAGATACATGCGATGCGTATGCCCGAAAAAGGCAAGTCCGCAGTTTTCTTCCCGTGCGTGCTGTGCTACCAGCTTGCCTTCGCGCATGTAGACCTGTTCCCGATGCCCATGCGTGAGAAAAATACGCACGCCGCCGGACGTGACCACCGCATGCTCCGGCATATCGCGGTCAAAAAAATCATTATTGCCGCGCACCCCGCACACGGTCAGCTGCGGAAACACATGCTGAAGTTCACGCGCATCATCCGTGTGGTCGCCCAGATGCAGCACCATATCCGGTGCCTCCCGCTCAACCGCACAGGCCATGCTCACATTATAGCCATGTGAATCCGAAAAAATCAGTATCTTCAAGGCTCTGCCTCCTTTCCGGCGACACAGCAGTATTTTACAACGGGATCGCACGCTTGTAAACCCTCTCGCTCACATTTTTCCATTTCGCCGCATATACTGGCAACAAACGATGCATGGAAAGGGATGGGAACAAATGCCCAATCAAGAGGAAATTCTCCGCCGTATTGCGGAGCAGGCCGGAAAAGCCGATGCTCTTGCGCAGCTGCAAGCCGCTCTGCACACACCGGACGGACAAAAGGCCGCCCGGATCATTTCAGACCGCCACGCGGCCGATCTGGAACGCGCCGCACAGGCCGCCCAACGCGGCGATATGGGCGAAGCCGCCCGTCTGGCGCGGCAGCTGATGCAGACCGAGGAAGGCGCAGGCCTTGCCGCACAGCTGAAAAAAATCTTCGGCAAATAAGAAGGAGGCCCCGCTATGGATAACGATATGCTGTCCTCCCTGCTGAGCGACCCGGAAGCGCTGCAAAACGCGATGAAAACCGTCTCCGGTATGCTGGGCGGCACGGAACAGTCCGCGCCGTCCTCCGTCAATGACTACGATCCCACCGCCGAGTGGATGGAGCGGGCGCTTCCCGTGTTCGGCGCGATCGTCCAGAGCGGGCAAGGCGCGGTGAAACAGGAAAAGCGCGCCCTTTTGGGCGCGCTCAAGCCGTTCGTCACCGATGAAGTTGCAGGCCAGTTCGATCACGCCATGCGTCTGGTCAGCATGGCGCGCATGGCGCGCGCAGCGCTCGGCCAGTTCGGCCAGCTGCGACGCTCGGACGGCGCTGCGCCGCCCGATGACAACACACGCGCGCTTTGAAGCGAAAGGAGGGCAACCGTTTTTGTACAACCGCTATCTGACCGAAGCCGCGCACAGCGCGCCGCTACATAACGAACCGCCACCGCAGCCCCCACCGCCCCCACCGCAGAGCGGGCAAGCCGCCTCCGTACTGGCAGACCTGTCACGCGGTCTGTCCGGCCGCCTGCAAAACATCCGTCTGGATGCGGACACCATTATCGCGCTGGTCATCGTCTGGTTTCTGCTTTCCGACGATGGCGGCGAGGTGGACTGGGAGCAGCTCATCCTGATCGGCGTGCTGCTCGTTCTGGGGATCTGACCCGCGTCAGATCCCTTTTTGCATGCCCACCATTTTATTGCGCCTGTAATCGTTCAGCCGCAGCATCTGCCAACTTTGCAAACTCTGCAAGGCTGAGCCGCTCGCCACGCACGCGCGTATTCAATCCGATCGACTCGATGAGCGATGTGATGCCGTCCTTGCCAAGTCGGTCGCCCAGTACTGGGCCGAGTGCATTGACCAGCGTCTTGCGGCGCATATTGAACGCCGCACGCACCAGCGAAAAGAACAGCTTTTCGTCCCGCGTTTCGACCGCGGGACGCTCAAGCGGGGTCAGCCGCAGCACGGCAGAATCCACCTTAGGACGCGGCACAAAGCAATCCGCGGGCACGTCGAACAGAATTTCTGCCGCCGCATGATACTGTACATAGATGGAAAACGCAGAGTATGCCGCCGTGCCGGGCGCGGCGCAGATGCGCTGCGCGACCTCCTTCTGCACCATGACCGTGATCTTGTCAAACGCGCGGCTCTCAAGCAGCGCGGTGATTGCGGGGGTGGTAATATAATACGGCAGGTTGGCGCAGGCAACGGCGTGTGCATCTCCGAATTTCTCCGCGCACAGCGCGGCAAGATCGAGCGCGAGCACATCGCCCTGCACGACCTCAAAATTGTCAAACTCCGCCATGGTTTCATCCAGCACAGGCAGCAGCGCGCGGTCCAGTTCGACCGCAACCACCCGCCCTGCCGTGCGGCACAGTTCCGCGGTCAGGCAGCCCATGCCCGGACCGACTTCGACCACGTTGCCGGCTTCCGCCGCGCCGCTCATAGCGGCAATGCGCTGCGGCACAGAAATATCGGTCAGAAAATTCTGTCCGAGCGATTTAGAAAAGTGGAATCCGTGCTTTGCCAGCACCGCACGGATCACATCAATATCACAAAGGTTCATTTGTTTCCTTTCCTCAGAAAAGGCCGGCGGCAGAAGTGCCGCCGGCCTTTGTTTTGTTGTGTCAATGGAGCCTGTCCACACTTGGACGCCCCAATGTGTATTTATTCCTCGCCTTCGATCAGGCCGTAACCGCCTGCCGCACGCTTGTAAACGACCGCATGAATATTGTTGTCGTCCGCGTTGCGGAAGAAGTAGAACTGATGGTCGAGCAGATTCATCTGCAGGATCGCTTCGTCCACGCTCATGGGCTTAACGTCAAACTTCTTGCGGCGCACGATATCGAAATCCTCTTCCGACAGCGCGGCCTGCTGTTCCGCGATCTTATCAAACGCGCCCTCACGCAGACGCTTTTCCAAACGGGTTTTGTGCTTGCGGATCTGGCGCTCGATGCTGCTGATGGCACCGTCCACGGATGCAAACATGTCGGTCGTGGTTTCCTCTGCGCGCACGACCAGCCCGGCCTGACGCACTGTAATTTCCACGGTTTGCTTGCCGCGCAGCTCGCTGAAGGTCAGTGTCGTGTCGGAATCCTGATGAAAATACCGATCCAGCTTTTCGACCTTGCGCAGCGCGTATTGCCGCAGATCGTCGTCAATTTTCATTTTTCTCTCGACGATGGTAAACTTCATAACATCATCTCCTA
>NZ_CAWVCU010000077.1:0-8650 GCF_963927765.1 uncultured Agathobaculum sp.
AATGAAAAGGATGGGATGAACCATGGCAAAGATTTTGTTAGTAGATGATGCAGCTTTCATGCGAATGATGGTAAAGAACACGCTCAATGAGAACGGCTACACGGATACATATGAAGCCAGCGACGGTGCGGAAGCGGTCAATAAATATGCCGAGTTGCAGCCGGATCTGGTCATCATGGATATCACGATGCCCAATATGGACGGTCTGGAGGCACTGAAGGCAATCCGCAAGGCAGACCCCAATGCGTCGGTCGTTATGTGCTCCGCAATGGGTCAGGAAGCAATGGTTATCGAGGCCATCAAATCCGGTGCAAAGGACTTCATTGTAAAGCCGTTTAAGCCGGATCGTATTATTAAGACTGTGAGCTCGATCGTAGGACAGCCGTAAAAGGATGAAGTGGCTTCCCTTAATTGGCATGTGCCTGTGCGTTGCGGTGATTTTATATCTGGCGTATTGGGTTACGCGCCGCATCGCAATGGGGAATATGGGTGGTGCCATCACATCCGGCGGCCATATGCGAATTTATGATCGTTTGCCGCTTGGGCAAAATAAGGCAGTGGTAGTAGCGCGAGTTGGGTTGCGCTGGCTCGTGCTGGGTGTTTCTGATGAAGAGATCACATTGCTTACCGAGTTGAGCGAAGAAGAATCGCGTATCTGGAGACAGACAAAACAGGTGAGCAGCGAAGCTGCCGTACCGAAATTTTCGGATATCATTTCGGATGTGTTACGCAAGAAAAATGACAAGAAGTAGGAAGGAGAGTGTTTCATGCCGGATAGTCTGATCAATGTAAACGGCGACAGTGTGCAAACACTGGAAATACTTTTCCTGACTACTGTAATTGCACTGTTGCCGTCCATGCTGATCATGATGACCTCGTTTACGAGAATCATCATTTCGCTTTCTTTTTTGCGGACGGCCATGGGAACGTCACAGAATCCACCCAATATGGTACTGATCGGCATTGCATTGTTTCTGACGCTGTTTATCATGAATCCGGTGCTGACAGAGATTCAGGAGACGGCATACGAGCCGTACACAAGGCAGGAAATTACACAGGAGGAAGCGATCGACCGTGCATCAGTTCCTTTGAAGGAGTTCATGCTGCGTAATACGGAGCAATCGTCGTTGACCTTATTCTGCGATTTAGCAGGTGTGGACGAGCCGGCAACGGATGAGGAGGCTATGGCGCTTTCCATGCGTGTTATCATTCCGTCTTATATGACCAGCGAACTGAAGGCGGCATTCCAGATCGGCTTTTTCCTGTATATCCCGTTCATGCTGATTGATATTGTGGTTTCTTCGACGTTGATGAGCATGGGCATGATTATGCTGCCGCCGGCGATGATATCCATGCCGTTTAAACTCTTGTTGTTCATTACAGTGGATGGTTGGCAGCTTTTGTTCTCTACGCTGGCGCAGGGCTTCCGATAGCACATGGGAGGAGGTTGAGCGTTGGATCAGAACCAGATTATTGATATTTTACGGGAGGGGATATGGGTTGCGCTCAAAATTGGCGGGCCAATGCTGATTGCCAGTATGGCAGTTGGCGTGTTGGTGGCAATTTTTCAGGCTGCAACACAGATTCACGAACAAACGCTGTCTTTTATTCCCAAGCTTTTGTTGATCATCGCATTTCTCCTCCTTGCAGGCAGTTGGATGCTCAATACGATGCAGGATTTTACAAGGATGATATTCACCCAAATGATTGCTTAGAAGGAAGGGGACAGCGAGCGCAATGATAGATGATGCACAATTGACGCTGTTCCTGTATATTCTCATGCGCATGACCGGGTTTATGGTATTTAACCCGCTGTTGGGAGGCCGCTCGAATGTTCCGGGGCTGGTGAAAGCAGGGGCAAGCCTGATGCTGGCTGTGGCGGTCTATTCACTGACCGATCTGCCGTTGCCGGAAGTACCGACAACGGTTCTCGAGTTTGCCGTCCGATCGCTGCTGGAGCTTGCGCTGGGCTATTTGGTCGCTTTGCTCGTCCACTTCTTTTTTTATGTGGTTTTGCAGGCTGGTCAAATGATTGATGCACAAATGGGCATGAATATGTCGGAGACGTATGATCCTTCCATGGGAACCAATGTCTCCATGACGGGTACGCTGCTGAATATTATGATGGCGCTGCTATTTTTTGTGGCAGGCGGCCATATCACTCTGCTGCGTATTCTGTTAAATTCCGGACAGGTGATTCCATATGGATCTGCTTCGTTTGGCACGTCGGCATCTACCTACGTGTTGGAGATGTTTGCGTCCTGTGCTGTTCTGGCGATGAAATTGTGTTTGCCGATTCTGGCGGCTGAATTGATCGGCCAGTTGGGAATGGGTATTCTGATGAAAGTCATTCCTCAAATCAATGTTTTTGCAATCAATTTTGAACTGAAAATTATTCTCGGGCTGGTGATGGTGATTTTGCTTCTGCCGCTGATGGGCGAATTTGTCCTTGGGCTGGAAAAGCAGATGCTGGTTGCCATTGAACAGGCCGTGAAAGTAGTTGCAGGTGGTTAGGTAGGCCCAAAGGGGGGAACCAAGCATGCCGGGCGGAGCGGACGAAAAAACAGAAAAAGCCACACCCAAAAAGCGACGTGACGAGCGAAAAAAAGGTAACGTCATGATGAGTCAGGATGTCGTGGCGGTGGCAACGCTGTTTGCAAGCTACGCTGCGCTGCGCTTTGGGCTTTCGTTTATGGTGGATGCAATGACTGGAATCGTCCGTTATTGCATTGGTTTGGTCGGCAGTGTACCGACCGGCGGCGCGAGCGCCATTGGAACTGAACTGAGCGCAAAGTCGGTTATGGCGTTGGCGCAGTCGGTTGCTATTCCATTGCTGGCGACAGTTTTGGCAGCTGTGGTTGCGACCTTTGCACAAACCAGACTACTGGTTTCTTTTGAAACCATGAAACCAAAATTCAGCCGCATGAACCCATTGCAGGGTATCAAACGACTGTTTTCGCTGAAAAGTATCATTGAATCGCTTAAAGGCGTGCTGAAGATCACCATCCTTTTGGTGTTGATTTATAAGTTCGTCAGCGGCTCGCTTTTGATCTTTTCGCGTTATATGAGCAGCGATATCGGCGTTGCGCTGGCGTCTATGCGAGATTTGGGCTTTAAGCTGATTTTGCAGGTCGGTGTCGCATTTTTGGTTCTTTCTTTCTTCGATTACCTGTATCAATGGTGGGAGTTTGAGCGACAGCTCAAAATGTCCAAGCAGGAAATTAAGGAAGAATATAAGCAAACTGAAGGCGATCCGAAGATTAAGGGTAAAATCAAAGAAGCGCAGCGTAAAATGGCGCAGTCCCGCATGATGCAGGCTGTTCCGGGCGCGGATGTTGTCATCCGTAACCCGACGCACTTTGCGGTTGCGCTTCGCTATAAACCGGGTCAGGATGCCGCGCCGGTCGTGGTGGCTAAGGGTCAGGATGAGTTGGCGCTCCGTATCGTTGCGGTGGCGGAAGAGCATGGCGTTTCTGTAGTGGAAAACAAGCCGTTGGCACGTGCGCTGTATGCTGCTGCAGACATCGGTCAGATGATTCCGGCCGAGCAATACGGCCCGGTGGCTGAAATTCTTGTTTATGTTTATAAACTCAATAAGCGGAGTTTACCGCAGTAATGTTGAAACTGGTATAGAAATGGTGGAGTTATGAAGCGACTTTTTGACAACGTAATATCGGTGTTTGTCGTGGTCATCGTATTGTTCTTGTTGATCCCTCTGCCGCCGTTTCTGTTGGATGTATTTTTTATCATCAATATCTCTCTGGCGCTGATTATTCTGCTGATTACCATGAATACTCATGAGCCGTTGGAGTTTTCGATTTTCCCATCGCTGCTGCTGATTACCACGCTGTTCCGGTTGGGACTGAACGTATCTTCCACTCGTTTGATTCTTTCCAATGGCGGCGAGGCAGGACAGGTCATTAAGGTTTTCGGTGAATTTGTTATTCAGGGCAATGTGGTCATCGGTGTTATCATCTTCCTGATCATCGTTTTGATGCAGTTCATCGTCATCACCAAGGGCGCTGAGCGTGTTGCTGAGGTAGCAGCCCGCTTTACACTGGATTCTATGCCCGGTAAACAGATGGCCATCGACGCAGATTTGTCATCCGGCCTGATTAACGAGCAGGAAGCAAAGCTGAGACGATATAAGGTGCAGCGTGAAGCGGACTTCTATGGCGCAATGGACGGTGCTACCAAGATCGTCAAGGGCGACGCGATCATGTCTATCATCATCACGTCGATCAACTTTATTGCCGGCTCCATCATTGGCATTGTCCAATCCGGTATGGAGCTGAGTGAAGTGCTCAGCGTTTATTCGATCGCAACGATCGGTGACGGTCTGGTTTCGCAGCTGCCGGCGCTGATGATTTCTACGGCGACCGGTATGATCGTCACCCGTGCGGTTTCCGAAGGCAGCTTGAATAACGACGTAATCAAGCAGTTCCTTGCGCAGCCGCAGTCTTTGATGATTGCCGGTTTGATTCTGGCTGTGTTTGCAGTTTTCCCCGGCACGCCTCATATCCAGCTGATTCTGATTGCAGCGGTGCTGATTCTGGTCAGCCGTCGCGTGGCGCATCAAATGGAGGCGCTCCAGAAACAGAAGGAAGAGTTGCCTGCGGCGCAGGAAGCTGCCCGAAAACAGGCGGAAGCGCAGCAAAGCGAAATGGATTACTACAAGGATGTTAACAATATCTATTCGCTGATTAACGTTGAACCGATCGAGATGGAATTTGGCTACAGCCTGATTCCTTTGGTGGACGAGTCGCGCGGCGGCAAGCTTATCAGCCGAATCGTCATTTTCCGCCGGCAATATGCGCAGGACATGGGCTTTGTGGTGCCGTCGATCCGACTGCGCGACGCGTCTATGCTGGGCACCAACCAATATGTCATTAAGATCAAGGGCGAAGAAGTGGCCCGCGGCGAAATTCTGTTGGATTATTATCTTGCCTTGGAGCCTGCTAATCCGGCGGGCGAAATTGAGGGCATTGAAACGATAGAGCCGGCATACGGCATTCCGTCCCGGTGGATTTTGCCGGAAAACAAGGAAATGGCCGAGATTTACGGCTATACGGTTATTGATCCGTTGTCGGTTATGCTAACGCACCTGTCTGAGACAGTCAAGAAGCACACCTATGAATTACTCAATCGTGCAGAGACCATTCAGCTGGTGGAGAATCTCAAGCGCTCTGCGCCGCAGCTGGTGGAAGAAGCCTTCCCAGGTGTGGTGTCTTACGCCATGCTGGAGAAGATCCTTTGCAATCTGCTCAAGGAAGGTATCCCGATCAAGGACATGGGAACAATCGTGGAAACCACGGTCGATGCCTTGGCCATCACCCGCGATGTCGATTTGATTACAGAGAGCGTGCGTGCGCAGCTTAAGAGAACCATTACGCACCGGTTCTGTGAGGACGGTCGTCTCAGCGTCATCACGCTGGACGCAGAAGTAGAGAAAAAGATTGTTGCCAGCCTGACCAAAAACGATCAGGGTGTATACCTTGCGTTGGGACCGGATCTGATGCAGAAGCTGCTGTCACAGCTCAACGAGCACATCAAAAAGTTCTCGGAGTTGTCACAAAAGCCGATTCTGCTCACCAGCCATATCATCCGGATCTATTTGAGCCGTTTGCTGGAGCAGTTCTATCCGGATCTTACCGTACTGTCTTTTAATGAGGTGATTACGAGCGTACAGATACAGGCGCTGGGCAATATCACACTTTCGTAAGTTTTGATTTAAGATTAGGGGGGAAACGCCTTGGGATCACAAAATGATTGGGAGCAGATGACGAATGAGGCGCTTCTCGAAGAATATAAGCAAACCGGAGACCCTGAACTGAAGAAGGTCCTCGTGATGCGGTATTCCTATCTTGTAAAAAATGTAGCATTGAAGCTGAGAGGGGTTTATTTAAGCTTCGCTCAGGTCGATGATATGATTAATGAGGGAATTATTCTGCTGATGGGCGCGCTGGATAAATTTGACCTGAGCCAGAATGTCAAGTTTGAAACCTACGTTTCCAAACGCCTGCGCGGCATGATTATTGACTTGGCGCGCCGTCAGGATTGGCTGCCGCGGTCGGTTCGGAAGCGTATGCGTGAAATTGATACGGCGAGCAGCGAATTGTTTTCTCAGCTGGGCCGTGCGCCAACTGATAAGGAAATTGCCGACCATATGGGACTGAGCGAGGCGCGCTATCAGGAGGAACTGGCAAAGACGGCGCTCTGCAATGTGTTGTCGCTCGACATGCTGTTGGACGAACGGGATTCCGATGTTCCGGCAAAGCACCTGCCGCAATCGGATGCGGATGCGCAGCCAGAGGAGAATTATCAAAAAAAAGAGCTGTATGAAGAGCTAAAACGAAGCATCAGTGAACTGCGTGAAAAGGAACAGATGGTTTTGTCCTTGTATTATCAAAAATCTTTTCAGATGAAGGAAATTGCGCAGGTGCTCGGTGTGAGCGAACCGCGCGTATCACAGATACATTCCAATGCGATCCGCAAGCTGCGAATCTCAATGCAAAAATATATATACGGTACATAAGCAGAGGAGATTGAGGATATGTTTAAAGGGTTCTATGATTTGAGTTCCGCCATGTTGACCCAGACCAGAAATCTGGATGTTGTGGGCAACAATATGAGCAACACGGCAACGGTGGGGTATAAGGCGGATCGTTATGCGGATACGACCTTTGATGAAGTGATGCGCAGCCAGATCGGCAACAAGCAGAAGAATCCGCAGGAGCTTGGTACGACCACCAGCTATATCACCGCCTTGGATGAGGTATATACCGACCATTCTCAGGGGGCTTTGCAATCGACGGGATTACCCTTGGATTTCGGCCTGGAAGGGAATGGCTATTTTGCCGTTCAGACGGATGCAGGCCGGATCTATACCCGCAACGGTTCGTTTATGCTTGATGATCAGGGATATCTGGCTTTGGCCGGACAGGGCCGCGTGCTTGGACGCAACGGTGAGCAAATCTATCTGGGAACGGATAAGATCAATGCTTCGGAAGACGGAACCATTTCTATGGAAGATGGGCAGATACTCGGCCAGCTTGGTGTCTTTACTTTCGCAGATCCTGCGCAGGATTTGGAAAAGACCGGCGAGGGTATGTTTGCTGCAGCAGGGCAGCCGCAGTTGGCGAATGATACGGTGGTGCATCATCGGATGGTGGAGCGCGCCAATACCGATCTGGTGCAGCAGATGACGGAAATGATCACTTGCCAGCGTGCGCTGCAAAGCGCATCGCAGCTGAGCAAAATGTACGACCAGATTATGTCCAAGACAGCGACCGAGTTGGGCCGCGTATAATGGGGGAAAGGAGTCAATCCAGATGAACCAATCTTTCTATGCCGCGGCGGTTGCGGCCTCGCAGCAGCAGCAGAGAATGAATGTGACGGCGAATAACCTGGCCAATGTCAATACGGTGGGCTTTAAGTCGGAGCAGGCGAATTTCTCTGACTTGCTGTACCGTAACTGGACCGGACCGGATAACGCGCAGCTTCCTCGCGGTTCGGGCAGCCGGATGATCCAGACGACGACCGACTTTGCGGAGGGCGCAATGATGAGCCGGGAAGGCGGCCAGAATTACGCCATCAATGGTAGCGGCTTTTTTGCCTTACTCAATCCGCAAACCGGGGAGATCAGCTACAGCCGTGCGGGCAATTTCCATTGGGGCAGTGTGACGAGGGCCGGTCTGGAAACTTTTTACCTGTGCGACCCCGATGGATATTATGTGCTCGATCAAAATCAGCAGCCGATCGCGCTGGGGCAGGATGCCGAAGCCGATTATCCGGTTGGTGTGTTTGATTTTGCCAATACGGATAATATGCAGCATTTGGGCAGCAATCGCTTCGCGCCGGTCGCCAAGAACGGTCCGGTAATGGCGGGCGAGGGCAGAGCGGTGCACGGAATGCTGGAAGCATCCAATGCGGATGTAGGAACGGAATTTGTCAAGATCATCGAATCACAGCGTTCGTTCTCTTATGCGCTGAAGATGGTTCAGACGCAGGATGAGATCGAGTCTACGATCAATGGCTTGCGGAACGGTTAAAGGAAGTGTGGTAGTTCGTGTTAAAAAAGTATGAGGAGATGAATTCCCTACAAATTGACGCGCTGCGTGAAATAGGCAGTATCGGTACAGGCAACGCAGCAACATCGTTGTCGAGCTTACTGGGAATTGAAGTGCGTATCCCTCTCCCGGAGGTTCAAATTCTGGAATTTAACGACGCAGTTGAAAAACTTGGTGGTTTTGAAACGATTGCCGCGGGTATCATTTCCGATTTGCGTGGCGAGATCAACGGCCTGATGCTGGCGCTTTTTCAGCTCGATGCAATCAATCTTCTGCTGGGGCGCACCATGGGCAAGCAGATCAAGGATTACGACGAACTGACGGAGATCGAAAATTCTGCTGTGATTGAGATTGGAAATATTTTGATTTCGTCGTTTATCAATGCGCTGTCCGGACTGTCGGGCGTTCGCATTACGCCTTCGGTGCCGCAGTTGTCGATCGACATGCAGGGCGCTATTATTACGGTGCCGATGGCGGCATATGGCAACCAGTCGGATTATATTATGCTGATTGGCGGCAGCTTTTTGGTGGAAGGAAAAGAGGTGCCGTGCAGGTTGCTGCTCGCACCTGATATGCGGTCC
>NZ_CAWVCU010000078.1:0-14398 GCF_963927765.1 uncultured Agathobaculum sp.
GGTAGTTTATAATACAATATATAAGTTTTTGTATTTCGGAGGCGGTATGTTGAAGGTGATTCTGGTTGCGTCCGGTAAGGGCGGCACGGGGAAAACCTCCTTTACAGCGGGCGTTGGCGTTGCGTTGGCGCAGCTCGGGCACCGCGTGCTCCTGATCGACGGCGACTGCGGCCTTCGAAATCTGGATATTGTGCTGGGCATGTCGGACAGAGTGGTGTATTCCTTTGCCGATGTGGCGGGCGGTGCTGTGCCGCTCGGCGATGCCATGGCGCGGCATCCGGAGTACCAAAGCCTGTACTTACTGACGGCTCCGGTAGCGTTGCCTGCACTCAGTGAGCGCGGTATGGAGCAACTGGCGGTACAGGCGGAGGAAGCTGGCTTTGATTACCTGCTGGTGGACGGCCCTGCCGGGCTGCCTGCAGAGCTTTCTTTTCTGGCGCACATTGCGACACAGGCGGTCATTGTCACATCGACCGATCGGGCCTGCATCCGCGGGGCGGAGCGGTGTGCACGCAAGCTGGAAGAGGAATATTGTATTCAGCGCATTCGCATGGTGCTCAACCGGGTGCGTCCGCAGATGATCTGCCGCGGCAAGTCGGGCAATATCGACGACGCGATGGATGAAGCGGGTCTGCCACTTTTGGGCGTTGTACCGGAGGACGAGGATTTGATCTCCTGCGGCAACAGCGGAAAAAGCATTCTGACCATCAAGCATTCGGGTGCAGCGCGTGCGTTTCAAAACATCGCGCGCCGACTGGACGGCGAGCGAGTGCCGCTGATTCGCATTTGAGCGATACGATACATGGTTAAGCATCTTCCCTGCAAAACATCAGCAACAAAACAGCATGGTTGACGCAATACTGAGAGTGGAAACAGCATATATGTGGTATGTGGAAAGGGGATGTTTCGGAAATGAACATAGCGCTTATCGCGCACGACCGGAAAAAGGAACTGATGGTTCAGTTCTGTATGGCGTATTGTGGCATTCTGGCAAAGCATGATATCTGTGCAACCGGCACGACAGGAAAATTTGTGGAAGAGGCAACCGGACTGAAGATTGATAAGTGTCTGGCAGGCATGCAGGGTGGCGAGGAACAGATCGCGTCCCGCGTTGCGTATAACGAAATCGACCTTGTCCTGTTTTTCCGCGATCCCATGTCGAACTCGCAATACGAGCCGGATGTGCACGCCATTGCCCGGCTGTGCGATATGCATAACATCCCGATCGCTACCAACTCCGCAACGGCCGAAATGCTCATCCTTGGTCTCGACCGCGGTGATCTGGATTGGCGTAATATTGTCAATCCCAAGAATAAAAAATAAACGACAGAAAGCAATGCACCGGATGGGCAAATGGGCCTATTCGGTGCAATCGTCTGTCTTGAGGAGAATCAAAAAGTATGGAAAAAGTGAAACCCAGAACCCTGTCCGGCTTTATGGAATTGCTGCCCGCCCCGCAGGTGCAGATGGAGCGCATCATGCAGGTGTTGCGCGAGACCTATGCGCTGTATGGCTTTTATCCGCTGGACACGCCGCTGATTGAGTCCTCCGAGGTACTGCTGGCCAAAGGCGGCGGCGAGACCGAGAAGCAGATTTACCGCTTCACCAAGGGAGACAGCGACTTGTCGCTGCGCTTTGACCTGACGGTGCCGCTGGCGAAGTACGTCGCGCAGCACTACGGCGAATTGACGTTCCCGTTCCGTCGCTTCCAGATTGGCAAGGTGTACCGTGGCGAGCGCGCGCAGCGCGGTCGTTTCCGTGAGTTTTATCAGGCGGATATCGATGTGATTGGCGACGGCAAGCTGGACATCATCAACGAAGCCGAAGTGCCGAGCATCATCTATAAAACTTTCACCTCACTTGGTTTGGAGCGTTTTAAGATCCGCATCAACAACCGCAAGGTTTTAAACGGCTTTTTTGCCATTCTCGGCCTGACGGAAAAAGCAGGCGATGTGATGCGCACGATCGACAAGCTGGAAAAGATCGGTGCGGAAAAGGTCAAGGCTATTCTGGTAGATGATTTTGGCGTTGCAGCTGAAACGGCGGACGAGCTGCTGGCGTTTATCGAAACGCCGGGCGGTACGCAGGGCATCTTGGCTGCGCTTGATGGCTATAAGGGCAAAAACGACGTGTTCGATCAGGGCGCGGATGAACTGAGAACGGTTGCGCAGTACATGACGGCGTTCGGCGTGCCGGACGATCACTTTGAGATCGACCTGACGATTGCGCGTGGTCTGGATTACTACACGGGTACAGTATACGAGACTGCGATGCTCGACCATCCGGAGATCGGCTCGATCTGCTCGGGCGGTCGGTACGACAACCTTGCTGAGTATTACACCGACAAGCAGCTGCCGGGCGTGGGCATCTCGATTGGCCTGACCCGCCTGTTTTATGTGCTGGGCGAGCAGGGCTATCTGAACGACAGCATGAACAAGGCGCCGGCTGATGTGCTCATCCTGCCGATGACCGATGATATGGGCGCGGCGATTGCGCTGGCGACCAGCCTGCGTGACGCGGGCATCCGCACCCAGCTGTACAGCGAGCAGAAGAAGTTCAAGCACAAGATCGGCTATGCCGACAAGCTGGGCATCCCGTATGTCATTTTCCTCGGCGAGGACGAGATCAAGGAGAACGTGCTCGCGGTCAAGGATATGGAGACCGGCGAGCAGGTCAAGGTTTCGCTGGACGAAGCAATTACCCGCATCCGGGACGGCCTTGCGGCAAAGAATCAGGGCAAGGTTATCTGCGACAAGTAAATACAGGGGGTAGGATAGGATATGGACAACATCAAGCGTTTGATCTGGGGCTGCACGCAGATGGTCTGCGGGCTGCTGGTGATGCTGGGCGGTCTGCTCATCCTGTTGGTTGGGATGCAGAACGCAGGTATGCTCGTGCTCATTGGTTTTATAGTTCTGCTGGTTGGTCTGGTGCTCTTGCTGGCCGGCTACTTTGAGCGTGTGCGCCCGGCGCTGCGCGAAAATAACGATAACAAATAACATTAAGTTAAGGATTGATAAACATGAATGAAACTTCTATCCACGGGATGAAGCGCACGCATATGTGCGGCGACCTGCGCCTGTCCGACGCGGGCCAGGAAGTCACGGTCAACGGCTGGGTTGACCGCGTGCGCGACAACGGCGGCGTGCTGTTCCTGCTCGTGCGCGACCGCGCGGGCATTGTGCAGTGCACGTTTGACAAGTCGGTCAACGCCGACCTGTTTGGTACCGCCTTCACCTGCCGCACCGAGTTCGTTGTAGCCGTGCGCGGCAAGCTGGTCGCGCGCGACGAGGCGGCGATCAACCGCAAGATGCCGACCGGCGAGGTCGAGATCATTGCCGAGGATATCCGCATCCTTTCCAAGGCCGAGACCACCCCGTTTGAGATCGACGACTCCAAGGAGGTCGGCGATCAGGTGCGTCTCAAGTACCGCTACCTAGATCTGCGCCGCCCGTCCATGCAGAAGAACCTGATGCTGCGCCACCGCGTCACGCAGGTCGCGCGCAACTACTTTGACGAGCAGGGCTTTATCGAGATCGAGACCCCGATGCTGACCAAGTCCACGCCCGAGGGCGCGCGCGACTACCTCGTGCCGTCCCGCGTGCATCCGGGCAAGTTCTACGCCCTGCCGCAGTCCCCGCAGCAGTACAAGCAGCTCTTGATGCTCGCGGGCATGGACCGCTATATCCAGATCACCCGCTGCTTCCGCGACGAAGATCTGCGCGCCGACCGCCAGCCCGAGTTTACCCAGATCGACCTCGAGATGAGCTTTGTCGAGCAGGACGACGTGATCGCGGTCAACGAGGGTTTCCTTAAGCGCGTGTTCAAGGAAGTGCTGGATATCGATATCCAGCTCCCGCTGCCGCGCCTGACCTGGCGCGAAGCGATGGACCGTTTCGGCTCGGACAAGCCGGACACCCGCTTCGGCTTTGAGATCAAGGACATTTCCGACATCGCAGCAAACTGCGGCTTCGGCGTGTTCAAGGGTGCAGTGGAGGCTGGCGGTACCGTGCGCCTCATCAATATCAACGGCTATGCGGATAAGTTCCCGCGCAAGGAGATCGACAAGCTGGCCGATTTTGTCAAGACCTATCGTGCCAAGGGTCTTGCGTGGATGAAGGTCGCGGCCGATGGCTCGATGACCTCGTCCTTTGCCAAGTTCCTGACCGAGGAGGAGATCGCGGCCATCAAGGAGCGCGCGGATATGCACGAAAACGACGTGCTGTTCGTTGTGGCGGATGCCTCCGAGGAAACGTCGCTCGTTTCGCTCGGTGCGTTGCGCTGCGAACTGGCAAAGCGTCTTGGACTTGCAAAGAAGGACGACTTCAAGCTCCTGTGGGTCACCGAGTTCCCGCAGTTCGAGTACAGCGAGGAAGAGGACCGTTTGGTTGCCAAGCATCATCCGTTCACTGCGCCGATGGACGAGGATATCTCGCTGTTGGATACCGATCCGGCCAAGGTACGCGCCAAGGCGTATGATATCATCCTCAATGGCTGCGAGCTGGGCGGCGGTTCGATCCGTATTCACGACCCGGAGCTGCAGACCAAGATGTTTGAGGCGCTGGGCTTCACCGAGGAGCGCGCTAAGGAGCAGTTCGGTCACCTGATCACCGCGTTCTCGTACGGTGCGCCCCCGCACGGCGGTCTTGCTTACGGTCTGGATCGTCTGTGCATGCTGCTGGCGGGTCTGGATTCCATCCGTGACGTGATCGCCTTCCCCAAGGTGCAGAACGCGTCCGATCTGATGATGAGTTGCCCGGATGTAGTAGATGCCAAGCAGCTGGACGATCTTTCCATTGCCGTAACGCGCGTGGAAAAGGATACGGAAGCATAACAGCAGACCAAACAAAGCCGCTGCGGCAATCCCGTAGCGGCTTTGCTACTATGCAGAAGGAGAATAGCAAACGTGTACCCCAAATGTAAAGAACAAGCAAAAGATAAGAAAATTTTGGGTTATATTATCAATGCCGTGCTGGCGGTACTGCTGATTTATGCGGCGGTGTATCTGCTCCAAAAGGGTACGATCTTTTACAGACCGGAAAGCCAGAAGCCGCTCGGGGTTTTGGCAGCACTGCCATTTCTGCTGCGCCCGCGCAGACGGGCAACAGCGTTTGAACTGGCTGTGCATGATATTCTGGTGTTGCTGGCAGCCAGCTCATTTGCACTGCTGTTGACCGAATATGTGGTCAAGGGCGGCATTATTGTTGGCAATACGGCGATTTGGCAGGGCTATGTCTATCATGCAGCGATATTCGGGTTGGTGTATGTGTTTGTCGGCAGCATTCGGTTGACAAGTTGTATCGGCATGGGCTTGACGCTGCTGTATGCACTGATCGACCACTATGTGACGGTGTTTCGCGGCACACCGGTGCTGCTCAGCGATATTTTTGCCATTGGCACAGCAAAAAATGTTGCAGCAAACTATTCAGTGCCGGTGGAGCTTTCCGTTTTGCAGACATTGGCGATAGCCGTGTTGTTCTGTATTGCCGTATGGCGCATGCGCCGGGTATCAACACCGAGACGCTGCCAGTTTATCACCTGTTCTCTGTTGCTTTCCGGCTGGCTGTATGGATTAAAGCTCGCAGGCAACAGCTTTGGTTTCTGGCAGGGGAATTTGGAATACAGTGAGTGGTATTATTTCTGTCGGACGGCGGGCAACGCCATTGTGGAGCAGCCAACAGGGTATTCTGCCGATGCTTTGGCACAGATCACCGAAGAATATGATGGAACAAAAGAAGAATTTCGCCCCAATATCATCATGATTATGAATGAATCGTTTGCTGATTTGCATGATGTGGGGGATTTCGAGACAAACGAGGATTATTTGCCGTTCCTGCATTCGCTGGAAGGAAGGGAAAATACGATCACCGGTGATTTGCTGGTGTCCACCTTTGGCGGGGGCACGGCGACGACTGAGTTTGAAGTGCTGACAGGGGATACCATGGCGTTCCTACCGTATGGCTGTTCGCCGTATCAGATGTATGTCAAGCGCGAGACGCCGGGGGTGGTATCTGGGCTCGCTGCGCAGGGATACCAAACCGTGTCGCTGCACCCTTACCGTGCGACCTCATGGAATCGCCAGCAGGTATATGAGCGGCTGGGCTTTGATACGCAGCTGTATGAAGATGATTTCGGAGAAGAGGATACGGAGCGGTTGCGCAGCTACGTCAGTGACCGTTCGGATTATTATAAAATCTTTGAGGTTTACAGGAATAAAACGCCTGGTACGCCGCTGTTTATGTTCAATGTGACGATGCAGAACCATGGCGGGTACATACCGGACGACAGCGAAAACTTCACGCAGACGATCCATCTGACCGGGGAATATGCAGGCAAGTACCCGGAGGTGGATGAGTATCTGTCGCTGGCAAAGGAAAGCGATAACGCACTTGAGGAATTGCTGGCATACTTTTCTGAGGTGGATGAGCCGACCGCCATCATCTTCTTTGGCGACCATCAGCCGAATGTACCAAGCGCTTTTTATGATGAACTGCTCGGAAACACGGATGCAGATCGCGCACCTGAGGAAAAGCAGAAGAAAATGGTAACGCCGTTCTTCATTTGGGCAAACTATGATATTGAAGAACAGCAGGATGTGCAGATCAGCGCAAATTATTTAACTGCTTTTGCACTGGATGCGCTTGGATGTTCCACATCCGGATATGATGCGCTTCGTTTGGCTGTGCGCGAGCAGATACCGCGCATCAATAATGCAGGGTACTATTTACCGGATGGAAGCTGGATGGCAATGGAAACGGTTGAGCCAGATACGTTGCTTGCTAAATATCAAATGATGCAGTATGCGCAGCTGTTCGATGTGAATAAACGGGATGACACATGGTATGAGCCATGAGAAAAAGTGCTCCGCGCCAAAGGTGCGGAGCACTTCTTTATGCTTCTTTGTAAAAAGTGAACAATAAATTTTGAGCACATAAATGATTATAAAATGAGTAATTTATTGTGAAAATAAAAATTTTTTAGTGCGAATTTGACAAAAAGGAAAAATGGATTATGTGCAATAAAACAAAGTGCTCAGAAAAACTCAAAAATGTTTTGCCAACGCAGGAACATGGTGCTAAAATGTATGACAGGAAACAGGACACGGTTTGCGTGCACGTTAAGGATCTTCGGTGAAAACTGGTGGTCCGTTTTTTTGGGTGTTTGCGTGCGCGCGCCCGCAAAACAGCTGCTTTGCATTGCTGGGGAGTATGCGAAGCAGAAGTCCTATGATCCGGGAAAGAAAGAAAAAAACAAGAAGGGGAGAAAAACATGCAGTTTTTTAATTCCTTGACGTTCGCCGCGATTTCCTTCGTGGCATTCACGGCGCTCGTCGCAGTTATCTCGTGGTGGAAAACCCGCGGCGATAATCTGGATACGCAGGACGGCTATTATCTGGCCGGCCGCGGCTTGACAGGTCCGGTTATCGCGGGTTCCCTGCTGATGACCAACCTGTCCGCAGAACAGCTGGTCGGTAACAACGGTCAGGCGGTTCGCGTTGGTATGAGTACGATGGGCTGGGAGGTTACTTCCGCTATTGCGCTGGTTATTCTGGCGTTTGTGCTGATGCCCAGATACCTTAAGACGGGCCTGACTACCATCCCGCAGTTTTTCGAGCAGCGGTATGACGCAGGCACACGCCGTCTGGTTTCGATCATCGTGCTGCTCAGCTATGTAGTTATCATGCTGCCGAACATCCTGTATGCCGGTGCGCAGGTGTTTGTAAACATCTTTGGTCTGGACGAAATGCTCGGCATTTCGTATTTTGCAGCAATCGCCATCGTGTGTGTGGCTACTGCGGTCGTAGGTTCGATCTACGCGATTTTTGGCGGCCTGAAGGCCATTGCACTGTCCGACTCGATCAATGGTCTTGGTTTGATCGTCGGCGGCTTGTTGGCGCCGGTGTTCGGCCTCATGTTCCTGTCCGGCCAGTTGGGCGGCGACGGCTCGTTCCTCGACGGCTTTGACAAGTTCCTGCACACCGATCCGGCATACTTGAATGCCATCAACGAAGCAAACTCTCCCGAGCCGTGGCTTCCGTGGCCGCTGCTGCTGACCGGTCTGCTGGTCAACAACATGTATTACTGGGCAACCAACCAGTCCATCATCCAGCGTGCCTTTGGCGCGAAGAACCTGAAGGAAGCGCAGAAGGGCGCGGTATTTGCGGGCTTCCTCAAGATCATGACCCCGCTGATTATCGTTGTGCCGGGTGTTATCTGTGCGCTGGCCTATCCCGGTCAGGACTGGGGCAGCGGCGACTCGGCTTATCCGATGCTGGTTGCGCAGGTTATGCCTAAGCCGGTGCTGGGCTTCTTCGCAGCGGTTATGTTCGGTGCGATCCTCTCGTCCTTTAACTCGGTGCTCAACTCTGCATCCACCATTTATGCGCTGGATATTCACCGTCCGATCTTCAATCCGACTGCATCCGATGCGCACATGGTTAAGGTTGGCCAGAATTTCGGTACGATCGTCGCGGTCGTATCCACCATCATGAGCCCGTTCATGCTGTACATGGGCGGTATCACGAGCTTCGTAAACTCGGCTTTTGCTGCGTTTAACACGCCGATCTTCGTGTGCCTGCTGTGCGGCTTCTTCTGGAAGAAGGTACCGGCTATTGCGGCGAAGATCGTCATTCCGGTGCACGTTGTGCTGTATTTCACCTTGCAGTTCGGTCTGCGCAACGTGATTCCGTTCCTCAAGGATGTGCATTATCTGTACTTTACCGCCATCCTGTTCGTGTTCGACATGCTGCTGATGTGGGTGATCGTCAAGAAGAATCCGCGTCCGGAGGATTTTGTGCTGCATGATGCCAAGGCGGTCGATATGACGCCGTGGAAGAACGGCAAGATCTGGGCGACGATTACGCTGCTCGTCATGGTGGCGGCGTATATCATCTTCTCTCCCCTTGGCTTCGGCAAGAGCGAGACCTCTACCTTTGAACGCTATCAGGCAAATCAGGCATCTACCTCGGTTACCGAGACGGTGCAGGAATAAGAGGGTACATAGCGATCAAGAGGGCTGTCCCTACTGTGGGGCAGCCCTCTTCTTTTTGTGCAGCGGGGAAAAGACTTTGCATGCCCGCTGGAATGTGTTAAAATGATACCAATAAGGAGGCTTGTTGAGATGAAGGAGTTATACAAAGGATTAGGCCATATCGCGATTTATACCGTGGATATGGAGGAAAGTATTGCGTTTTATGAGAAGATCGGCGGCAGTGTATATAAGCGCGACGCGGTGCCAACGCCGACAGGAGAAAAGAAGCTGACGTTGGTGGAGTTCGGTGGTTTCCTGCTCGAACTGATCGAGCCGCCTGCGGATGAGCTGGTTCCAGCGGGGGAGGGCAGCATCCCGCATTTTGCGGTGTATGTGGACGATCTGGACAAGGCTGCTGCTGCACTCAAGGAGGCTGGCGTGATCTCATTCATGACGCCGGAGAAAAAGGTCATGCCGGAGACCTTCGGCGGCCTGCAAAACTGGTTTTTCACCGGCCCGTCCGGAGAAGAGATTGAGCTGCTGCAAATGCTGTAAGTGACAATAGTCTATATGAAAAAAAGAGAACGCCTTCGGGAAAATCCCGAAGGCGTTCTTTATAAAAGAGAGTAAGAGAGAGATCAATAATGACGGGCTTCGTACAGGTGATCTTCGATCGCCTTGCGGGCAGCCTGTACTTCCGGCTTGGTGGATACTTCCGCAACGCCGACACGCCACCAGTTTTCATAACCAGCAGACATCGTCTTGGGAAGAACCTTCATGTCAATAACGGTAGAAACGGTCTGCTTCTTCGCGTCCTCAATGGCAGCCTTCAGCTCATCCATGGTCTTGACGGTGTAGGTCTTGCAGCCGTATGCCGCGCCGATAGCAGCGTAGTCGATCTGCATAACCTTGCCCTTGTGGATACCGTTGGTCACGCCGTCCTCGAGCATGTTCTTCTCGGTGCAGATGCAGGCATTGCCCTGACCAACCTCGAGGTTGTTGATGCAGCCGAAGGAAGCGTTATCAAACAGCATAACGTTGATCTTCTTGCCGATCTGGACAGAGGTGATCAGCTCGGAGTGCAGCATGTCGAACGAACCGTCGCCGCACATTGCGTAAACTTCCTTGTCCGGGCAAGCCAGTTTCGCGCCCAGTGCGGAAGCGATTTCGTAGCCCATGCAGGAGTAGCCGTACTCCATGTGATAGGTGTTGATCTTGGATGCACGCCACAGACCCTGCATATCGCCCGGCAGCGAACCGGCAGCAGCACAAACGATGGAGTCATCGTCGATCAGGTGGTTGATCGCGCCGAGAACTGCGGTCTGGCAGAGCTTGCAGCCGGTGTCCTCGATGTACTTCTCAACGCACTCGCGGTTCGCGTCGTTGATTTCCGGAATGAAGGAGTCCTTGTCGGTGTAGGTGCAGTTATCCAGACGCTCGACCTCAGTGAACCACTCCTTGCGGTAAGCGGCAACCGTCTTAGCATATTCCTCATCAGTGTGATAGCCGATCTTCTTGAGCTCTTCGCCGATTGCGGTCAGCGCCTCGTTGGCATCAGCTACAACCGGGGTTGCGTCCATCTTGTACGCCTGGAACTCAGACGGATTGATGTTGACGAACTTAGCGTCCGTGCGGTACAGCCACTTGGAAGCGGTGGTGAAGTCGGTGTAGCGGGTGCCGACACCGATGACAACGTCCGCCTCGTGCGCCAGCTTGTTGGCAGCGATGCCGCCGGTGGTGCCCAGACCGCCGAGGTTCAGCTCGTGGGTCCATTCCACCGCGCTCTTGCCCGCCTGGGTTTCGCCGAAGGCAATGCCGAAGTCCTCAGCGAACTTCTTGAATACCTTGTGCGCTTCTGCGTAGCGAACACCGCCGCCGCAGATCAGGAGCGGCTTCTTTGCGTTCTTGATGACTTCAACAGCCTTCTCCAGCGCATACTTGGTGATCGGACGACGGTCGATGCGCCATACGCGCTTCTGGAAGAAGTCAACCGGATAGTCGTAAGCTTCCGCCTGTACGTCCTGCGGCAGGGAGATTGCAACCGCGCCGGTGTTGGCGGTGTCGGTCAGTACGCGCATCGCGGAGATCATGTCGGTCATGACCTGCTCCGGACGGTTGATGCGGCCCCAGTACTTGGTGACAGCCTGGAACGCGTCGTGCGCGGAGATGGTCAGGTTATGCGGCTGCTCCATCTGCTGGAGAACCGGGTCAGGCTGACGGGAAGCGTAGATATCGCCCGGCAGGATCAGAACCGGGATGTTGTTGGCAGTAGCGGTTGCAGCGGCGGTGATCATGTTGCACGCGCCGGGGCCGACAGAAGAGGTAGCAGCGAAGATCTGCTTGCGGCGCATCTGCTTTGCATAGCCGACAGCGGCCAGCGCCATGCCCTGCTCGTTCTTGCCCTGATAGACAACCATGTCCTTCAGTTCCTGCTCCACGCCGTTGCAGAAGCCAACGACGTTGCCGTGGCCGGGCAGCATGAAGATGCCCTTGACGAACTTATGCTCCTGCTCGTTGCCATCCATGTCAATGTAGCTGACATACTGGTTCTCGAGGAAGCGGACGAGTGCCTGAGAAGCGGTCAGGCGTACAGTTTCCATATGCTTCATAGGTATGTATTCCTCCTAATTGATTTTCGGATGTTGAATCAGTTGCCGGTCGGGCAGTGCCAGATGTGGTCGTTGGCATCATCTTCGAGCAGCCACAGATGTTCCTCGTCGTCGATACGGGTCTTGTCCCACGGGTTGCCCGGCAGATGGCGGATGCCCCATGCGTAGCAGCAGGAGTAACCCGGTGCGGTAACCTGAGAGTGCATCTTGTCGGTGATGATTGCAAGGCCGTTGTGGTGGGTCTCGTAGATCTCGCCGTTGCCCCAGCCTGCGCCGAAGCCCATCGGCTTGTCATAGCGGTAGAAGTAGCACTCCGGCTGCGGATGATGGTGCGGCGGATAGCTCGACCACTTGCCCGGCAGGTTGACAACTTCGCCCAGCACCATATTGGAGTAAGGCGCGTTATCCAGATCGAAGCAGGTGCGCACGTCGCGCTTGATGCAGCCCATCAGTTCGCCCTGATTGCCGCGTGCCCAAGTGTCGGTGTCTTCCGGCTTATACATCTTGTTCGGGAAGGTCTTGTCGTTCAGGGTCTTCTGAATATAGATATTGCAGGGGCCATGCGCGGTGATCTTCACCTTGGTGCCCTTGCAGACATGCAGACAGGACGGATTGTAGTCGAACGGATTGGGACGGTCGACATCGTAGGACTGGTCATCCCACTCGATCGTGCACTTGCCGTCGAACACCAGCGCAGCCAGTTCCTTTTCCGGCTCCTCAAAGTAGTAGGTGTCGCCATCCTCCATCACGAGCAGGGCAACGTCCATCATGGCGTCCTTGCCGATGCCTTCGTCCAGACGGATGTATTCGTTGTATCCGCGCTTGACTTGCTTATCAATGTACATAACGGTATCCCTCCAAAAAAAGATTTTTTGGTTGCATCGTCCGGCGCGGCGGCCGGACGGCTGGCGGATTGCTATGGACAATCTGCCGAGAATATTATAGCATGCGGCGGTGAAGGCTTTCAACCGTGCGCAGGCTGGTGGGAACGCTTTGGCATTTAGCACAAAAACCGGTAGGGTTCTTCTGACAAATGATACAACAAAAATACGATTTTCTGTTGCCGCACTCTTGCGTTTGTTCCCTTTAACGACTATAATTATAACAGATAACGGCAAAAAAGCTTGTAATATCTTAATCAAGAATAACACTATTTTAAGGAATCTTGCGGAGGGATTGCATGGATGCGGCAAGACGGGAAAAACGCGAGCATGGCACGCAGGCATTTCCCTTTCAAATCTATCCGGCGCTGGACGGCAGCGAGGCGGATGACAGCGATTTTATCCCATATCACTGGCATCCGGAACTGGAGATCATTACAGTCGATGCGGGACATGTGTCGTTGACCATTGCCGACCATGTTTACGAGGGAGAGCATGGCGATGTATTTTTCGCCGCGGGTGAGGAACTGCATGAGATCCGCGCGGCGGGACGGGAAAACCAGTTTCGATCTTTTGTGTTTGCGGCGGATTTTTTGCAGTTTGCGCGTGCCGATCAGGCCGAGACTGAGTTGCTGGCGCCGCTGGCGGAAGGACGGCTACGGTTTGCGACTAGCCTGCGCGCGGGAGAGGCGGGACAGCGTGAGGTGCGCGCGCTGCTTGCACAGATCGTCCGCGCTTGTCTGGGACGCGCGCCAGGATACCAGCTGGCGGTCAAGGCAGCGCTGCTGGGGATTGTGGCGGTATGCGCGCAGCAGGGCCTGCTGACCGGTCGGCGGGTACGTCCGGGTGCAGATTATAAGGCGCGCCAACTCAAAGAGATTGTTGGATATCTGGGCGCACATTTCACCGAGCCGCTGTCACTGACCGCAGTGGCTGCGCATTTCGGCTTGTCGCCGCAGTATTTCAGCAGCTTTTTCCGGGAGAATTTCGGGCGGACATTTACGCAGCATATCAATTCCCTGCGTATTGAGCAGGCAGCGCGCCTGCTGCGTGAGAGCGATCTTCCGGTTATGGAAATCGGTTTTAACGTGGGATTTGACAACTTCAGTTACTTTATTAAACGCTTTCGGGCGGTTTACGGCGTTTCGCCGTCCAATTATCGCAAAAAGGTCTGACAGCAGTTGAAAAAACAAAAAAGCGGCATCGGAACCGATCCGATGCCGCTTTTTATGTAATTAGTAAAGGGAACGCATTTATTCAAAGCGCAGCTTCACGCCTTCCTGCCGACACAGATCGACGTATTCCTTGGGCGGTTCGCGGTCTGTGATGAAAGCAGTCAGGTCTTTCAGGTGACAGAACGTGACAATGGCCTCCTTGCCGATCTTGGAGGAGTCCACCATGCCGTAAATCATGTCTGCACGATGGACAACCGCGCGCTTGATTTCCGCTTCGAGGAAAGTGGTGTTGGTCATGCCTGCGGTCAGGGATACGCCGGTTGCGCCCATGAACGCCTTATTGATGCGCATGGTGCTGAGCGCCTCAATGGTAGACAGACCGACAAAGGAATCGGTGGTCGGGCTGTAAATGCCGCCAAGCGAAATAATGTTCAGGTTATCGTATTTGGATGCCTCACTGAGCGCACCGAGCGAGTGTGTGATGATGGTGATGCGCTTCTTTGCAACCAGAAAACGAAGCAGACACAGTGTTGTCGTACCAGAATCAATGAAAATGGTGTCTCCGTCGGCAACCTCCTCCGCGGCGAGACGGCCGATCAGAGATTTGTCGATCGGATTGAGCCCGGAACGGATGGGGGTCGGCACAGCGCCGGAGGGAACGGTAGCAGTCACACCGCCGTACACCTTGGTGATATGTCCGCGCACCTCAAGTTCATTCAAATCGCGGCGGATGGTGTTCTTGGAAACGCCGAAAACCTCGCAT